>NZ_JAGEMN010000002.1 GCF_017921835.1 Sporosarcina sp. 6E9
TACAACGAATCAAGAAGACAATGGAATCTAAAAAAGATGACTCCGATTGAATATCGAAGCCATCTTATAGCTGCCTAAAAAGCAGCCGGTCTTTTATTAAACTGTCCGAAATTTAGGGCGCAGTTCACTTTGCTCACGGTTTTTCAGTATTAGGTGTTTAGTTTTAATTTTAATTTGTCTAGCATGTCGATTGTCATTTCATCTAGGTTATACTGAGCTTTGAAGCCCCATTCTTTGATTGCGGCTGATGGGTCGATGGCGTCTGGCCAGCTGTCGGCGATTGCTTGGCGGATTGGATCGACTTCATACGCGATTTCGAAATCTGGAAGTTGTTTTTTTATGGATGCTGCGATTTCAGAGGGTTCAAAGCTCATCGCTGTGACATTAAATGCGTTACGGTGAACAAGTTTCGTTGGGTCTGCTTCTAGTAAATCGACAATTGCTTGAAGGGCGTCGGGCATGTACATCATGTCCATATAAGTTCCTTCGGCGATGTATGATGTATACTTTCCTTCTTCAAGTGCTTTATAATAAATATCGACCGCGTAATCGGTTGTTCCTCCGCCTGGTTTGGCAACGTTGGAAATTAACCCAGGGAATCTGACGCCTCGGGTATCCAGTCCGTATTTATTGAAATAATAATCACAGAGCAACTCCCCCGCTACTTTGTTTACACCGTACATTGTTGTTGGGCGTTGCAAGGTTTCTTGTGGAGTACCTTTTTTCGGTGTTGTCGGACCGAATGCGCCAATCGAGCTTGGTGTGAAGAACTGCAGATTTAATGCACGGGAGACTTCGAGCGCATTCATGAGCCCGCCCATATTTAAGTTCCATGCGAGCATCGGATTTTCTTCTGCTTTTGCAGATAAAAGAGCGGCCATATGCATCATGGTGTCAGCTCCGAAATCATTTGCGAGTTTGTGCATTTTCTTGGCGTCAGTAACGTCTAGGATTACAAATGGGCCTTCAACGGCTGCGTCTGAGTTTGGATGACGAATGTCTGTTGCTAATACATTATCCACACCGTATTCAGATCGAAGCTTCGTAATTAGCTCGGAACCTATTTGGCCTAGCGCTCCAGTGACAATTATTTTCTTCAAATTTATTACCCCTTTCGTTCGCGGTCATTTGTATTTTTGGAAAGGACACTGTAAATATTTACTTAGTAAAACATGCGCGTGATAACTTTTCTTCATTATAAAATGTTCATGCAGAAAAGACAACATTATTTACCTATTAGTTCTGGTATACTAAAAGAAAACTCGAGGTGTGGAGAATTGTCCAAAAAACCATCTATTTTTTCTAAAGTTTTTCGTTTTATTATTATTCTTACCGTAGTCGCCCTACTTTCATTCGTCTTAATTTCCTACGGCGTTCCAAAGTCGCTTATATTTGTGTTGATTATTATTTCTTACCTCATATTTACTGCGTTTTGGCCGGCGCATATGATTTATAAATCCAAATCGATTAAAGCAATTGGCCGTTATGTACGCAATAACCATAAACGACCTATTTTCGGTTATTCCTATGCACTGGCGAATGGGACTGACCAAGACGTCGAAGTTGCGTTGAAGAAAATCATGAATACATATCGTGAAGAAGATATGCATGATATTTACGGTGCGAATCTTGCCATTCTAAAGAATGATTCACAGGCATTATTGCAGCATGCTGAGGCAATCAAAAGCGATGACCATCGCTACTATTACAAAGCTTATGCTTATATTTTAAAAGGGAAATTCATGGATTCTATTGAATTTGCAGAAAAGGTTGAGACGCCGTGGATGATTCATTCACTAAAAGCGGCTGATGCGAAAAAGCGCGGGGATATGAATGCTTTCAAAATTGAAGCGAATAAATCAATTGAGAGCGCGCTGGGGATACAGCGATTTGTCCTGTTCCATACGATGAGACGCATGGGAAACGATGCGACGGCGTAAATTGAATAAGCGAGTTACGATCGAATTAGAGCATCGCATTTAGCGGTGCTTTGTTATTTTTTCAAAAAGGATTTCGTGATAATTCCGGTCTGATAACAATAGAATAAATTTAGATTCATTTTTAACAAACTGCAAAGGAGAATGGTGATGGGGAAGTTTTTGAAAAGTGTCTTCAATGATTCGGTAACCAATGTTAAAAATGAGATATTTATGGATGGTTACAATCAGGCTGCTACTATTTGTGTGGATTTGTTAACAAAAAATATTGATGAATTATTTAATCAAATCAACTCTAATTCTTTTCTATCCAAACAGGAACAATTCACACTATTGAAGCTGAAGGAACTAAAATCTGAAACAGAAAAAGAATTACAAGACTTCTTGGATGGTAATGCCTAAAGAGTTGGTGTATAGGCAAAGCAAAGAGTCCTAATTGATATGCAAATTAGGACTCTTTTTGGTATTTTATCTATTTGGTTCCATTAAATTATGTTTAGTTCTTTCCCTACTTTTTCATAAATAGCCAATGCCTCGTCTAGCATTTCTTTCGTATGAGCTGCGGTTGGCATGTTTCGAACGCGGCCTTTACCTCTTGCTACTGTTGGGAAGACAATGGATTTAGCGTAAACGCCTTCTTCCATTAAACGTTTTGAAAATTCTTGTGATAGTTTTTCTTCTCCAATAATACATGGCGTGATTGGCGTTTCGGATGCACCGATATCAAAGCCAAGCTTTTTAAGACCCGCTTTTAAATAGTCGCCGTTTTCCCATAGTTTATCGTGAAGTTCTGTCGAATCAATAATTTTTTGCAATGCGCCGATTGTCGCTGCAACATCTGCTGGTGTGACGGCTGTTGAGAATAGGAATGGGCGTGAGCGAACTTTCAACCAATCGATTAAGTTTTGTTTACCAGCGACATAACCGCCGACAACACCTACCGCCTTTGATAGCGTACCCATTTGCATGTCGATTTCTTTTTCAAGACCGAAATGTTTTACCGTTCCTTTTCCTTTGCCAGTTACGCCTGAACCATGCGCATCGTCAACGTAAGTGATGAGGTCGAATTCTTTCGCAATTTCCACGATTGCAGGAAGGTTCGCGATATTGCCGTCCATCGAGAATACGCCGTCCGTAATATACATGACTTTTTCATATAAACCAGATTCTGTTGCTTCCTTTGCTTTCGCACGAAGATCGTCCATGTCTTGGTGATTTACACGAATAATTTTTGCGCCGGACAAACGGCATCCGTCAATGATGGAAGCGTGGTTTAATTCGTCAGAAAGAATCGCGTCGTTTTTGTTCATGACTGCTGAAATGGCTGCCATATTACAGTTGAATCCTGATTGATAAGAAATTGCCGCTTCTGTTCCTTTAAATTCAGCTAGTTTCTTTTCAAGTTCGATGTGAATATCAAGTGTTCCGTTAATCGTACGAACAGCACCTGCACCCACCCCGTATTTATCGACTGCGTCTTTCGCAAGCTTTTTCAAATTTTCGTCTGTTGCAAGCCCAAGATAGTTATTTGAAGAAAGGTTGATTAACTCTTTCCCGCCAATTTTGATTGTTGCGCCATTTGGTCCTTCAACAGGATCGATTTCATTGTATAATCCCGCCTCGCGAAGTTCTTCCAAGTTTTCTGTTAAAAATGCATCTAATTTTTTAGACAAGGCACTCTTCCTTTCAGACTGTATATGCCTTCATAGTACCATACAGTCCGGCTACCTGTCAGTGCGGCGCTATGAGCTTTTCAGATTTCTCCTGAAAGATGATGTCTTTTATCGCAGAATCCATTGCGATTTTGACGCCTTTTTCTGCTTGCGCGAAGGCTTGCATATAGCCGGCTGCATCTAAGATTTTTTCTCGATAGACATTGCTGATTGGAATGATTTGTTCTTCGATTTCTTCATCTTCTTCACACATCGACACCAAATCAACGACTTCATCGCCTTTTAATTCGGGATCATATTCATGAGGCTGAGTCGCATCTAAAAAACAAATGGATAGCTCCGGAAATAAAACGAGGTCGATGCCAACAGGATCCAAGCCGCACCAACCATAAATGACGTCAAATCCTCTCGATTCAGCCTCTTTTCCGAGCGCTCTCATTAAAGTCGACTTTCCTGTTCCAGGGAGTCCTTTAATCAGCATTCGACGTTTTACCTGGCTTGTAATTGAAGGTATAAAATCGCAAGCGCCGCCGGAGGTTAAGGATCCGATGAGTCGATGTGAAATGGTCGATTGTTTGTTTAAACGGATCATCCCAAATAACTCTTCCTTCAATGATTTAATAAGATTTTCATGCTCGTGCCATTTCATGCGTTTAATATTCAACGCTTCCCAGTCGTCATGTATTATTTTCGCTTCGGCCAATGCACCTAATGATTTCTCCAATGCTGTTTCGGCTTCCGACAGGGTTTTGGCTATGAATCCATTATGTTCGCGCAGTTTTTGCTCGTCGTACATGTCATAAAAGCTAACGACTCGATGGCGCCCTCCGATATCTGAAGGTTCAAGTGCCACTGGATGCGATGCCTGGATGAAGAGCAGATTGGGTTCTTTGACGAAAACCGCGTCGATAATATCTGGTTGTGCCGGATTCATAAATTTGTCGATATCAAATCCACGTTTTACAAAGTGCATACCCGTGTTGTGTAAGAGTGTTGATAAAGAAGTTGTTGGCGGGCATTTTAAAAACACCGTTTCGTCTGCCGATGCGATGAGTTCATCGTATTTATGTGAGATTCCTAGACCTGTATAAGCTGTCCCCATGTACTTCGTTATTGAACCATACATGTCGCGCACTCCCTTTCCGATTTCATACAGTAAGCTTATGCAGGGACAACCTAAAAAAGCACGGCTTGATTTGTTCGGAATAAAAAATGCCTGGGAGACCGTTGATTTCCGTTGCGGGGGGGCGCTTTCCACTCCAATCAACTGCAGACTTCAATATACTGGAGAAGTTTATAAACTTATTGAAAAAAACTGGATTAAGAAAAAAGCACAGGAGAAGAATTATAAATAAATTCCACCTGTACTTTATTTTTTATAACAAAACCTTTACGTCTGTTTCACCGATAATCTTCAAGAGGAGTGCTCGACTTTGCGGTAGTGAATACTGGACGATTTGACCGATTACGATGGCGACAATCACTGTTCCGATACCGACTGGACCACCAAGTATCCAGCCCGCTAATGCGGCGAGAATTTCGATGATGGTGCGCGCTTTTTTAAGACTTGTTCCGAATTTGTCAACGATGACAAGCATTAAACTATCACGCGGTCCAGCGCCAATATTGGGTGACACATAAATGCCTGCACCGTAGCTCATTACGACAACACCGAGAAGAAAGATCACTGTTTGCGCGGTGAGTGTTTCAATTTCTGGAATCATCCAGTTGAACATATCGATAAACAAACCAATTAAGAGCATATTGAGCCATGTACCGATTTTAGGTAGCTCTTTGAGGATAATTGCTGTTATTGTCACGATTGTTAGACCTAAAAGGATACTCCAAGTACCAATCGTAAGTCCAAACTTTTTAAACAAACCGACATGCAGCACGTCCCATGGCCCGATTCCTAGACGATACCCTTTAATCGTCATTGTGACGCCAAGTGCCATAACTAACATACCAAATAGATAGAACGCCCATCTCCAAAATAATATCTTTCTCATTCAAGTCCTTCTTTCCCTGTTCAAACTGCTACTGAGTTTTCACAATATCTATATAGAGAGCTTCCGTTACTTCCCGTAGATCTTCCGGCGATAGTTTCATCTGCACGCCTGGTCGACCTGCGCTTACTATGATTTCGTCCAATTCCGACGCAGTTGCATCAATAAAAGTCGGATATTTCCTTTTCATGCCGACCGCCGAACAACCTCCACGGACATATCCGGTTTCTTTTGTTAAATCTTTTAATGGAAGCATTTCAAGTTTTTTTACACCCGCCGCTTTTGCCGCTTTTTTCAGATCAAGTTCAAGGGCGACTGGCAATAAAAATACGAAGAGTTCCTTTTGACTTGCCTTGGTCACAAGTGTTTTATACACGGCTTCAACTGCTTGCCCCGTTTTTTGCGCAACAGATACACCATCCACTTGACCATCACTCACATCGTATTCCATTAAATCGTAATGAATATTTTCACCGTCTAGAATTCGTACAGCATTTGTTTTTGCAGCTTTATTTGGTTTTGCCAAGAGTAGACACTCCTTATGTAAAAGGCCGCCAGTTTGCGGCAGCCTATTATCATTTATCGAATAACTTTTTCAATGCTTCCGCCATTGCGGTGTTTTCTGGTTCTTCTTGCTTCTTCATATACTTTTGGACATCTCGTTTATTTGCACGATTGCCCGATTCTTTACGACGTTTTTCAAATACAGATAGTTTTTCTCGGTGTCCGCAAGAACAAACAAAGATTTGGCCATCGCCTTCTCCTCGTAGTTCCAATCGTTTTTTACAAACAGGACATCTCGCGTTTGTCTGCCTTGAAATACTGCGACGATAACCACATTCACGGTCTTGACAAACATGCATTTTCCCACGTTTTCCGTTCACTTCGAGAAGAAGTTTTCCACAATCCGGACATGTTCTTCCTGTGACATTATCGTGCCTGAACTTTTTATCGTCCGTTTTAATTTCCGTGACGGCTTGCTTTGAAAAAGCAATCATGTCTTTCATGAAGTCCGCTTTTTTCATTTTCCCATTGGCGATTTTCGTCAAGCCTTGTTCCCACTCTGCTGTGAGTGCTGGAGACTTCAAATCTTCAGGTACTAATTCAAGAAGTTGGCGTCCTTTTGACGTCGTGAAAATATCATTTCCTTTTTTCTCTATGACGAATGACTTAAACAATCTTTCAATCACATCTGCGCGTGTCGCAACTGTTCCCAGTCCACCCGATTCACCAATTGTCTTGATTAAATCCTTCGATTCACCTTGCATGAATTGCGTCGGGTTTTCCATTGCTGCAAGAAGGGTTCCTTCATTGAAGCGTGCAGGCGGAGTTGTTTTTCCTTCTGTCATCGTCACCGCTCGAACTTTTACTTCTTCGCCTTTTTTGAATGAAGGCAGCGTTTCAACAGCATCATCGGCTGATGCGTATACTTTTTTCCAGCCTTCATCCGTAACCGTCCGCCCTCTTGCATTGAATGTTTCATTCCCAACGACTAGCTCAGCTGTTACTTGGTCATAGCGGAATGGGCCAAAGAAGACTGCTAGGAAACGATTAACGATTAATTCGTAAAGTCGTTGTTCACGATCTGATAACTTTTGATAAATCGGCGTTTCCTCTGTCGGTATAATCGCGTGGTGATCTGAAACTCTTTTATCGTCGATTACGCCTTTTTGCGGTTTAATCGTTCCTGAACGAAGAAGTGCATTCGTCGTTTTACGAAATGGACCAAAATCGACTGCTTTAATACGCTCTTTCAAAGTGCCTTCCATATCCGACGTTAAATGTTTTGAATCCGTACGTGGATACGTCACGGCTTTATGATGTTCATATAAATTTTGAAGTGTCGAAAGCGTTTCTTTTGCTGACCAAGACCAACGTTTATGTGCTTCTTTTTGAAGCTCTGTTAAATCAAATAAATGAGGTGCCGGCTGTGATTTCGGTGACGTCTTAACGTCTTTAATTTCCCCGGAATGAACGCCGTCTAGATCTCTGAGTCGTTTTTCAATGCTATCTTTATCGAATGAGCGCGTTTGACCGGCGTTGTCGCGCCATGTAAATGTTGCTTTTTCAGTAATTGCCTGCATACCGTAATAAGCTTTTGGTTTAAATTCGTTAATCTGTTTTTCACGTTCTGCAATCATGGCAAGCGTTGGCGTTTGAACACGCCCAGTTGAAAGTTGTGCATTATGTTTAACAGTTAGCGCTCGCGTCGCATTTATACCGACAACCCAATCTGCTTCCGCACGTGCAACTGCTGCTTCGTAAAGATTTTCATAAGCGCGGCCTGGTTTTAAATTATTGAATCCATCCTTAATGGCTTTGTCTGTCACGGATGAAATCCATAAACGCTTGACAGGCTTTCTACATTTTGTTTGTTCTAAAATCCAACGTGCAACAAGTTCTCCTTCACGCCCCGCATCCGTTGCGATAATGACATCTGACACGTCATTTCTACGCAACTGGCTTTTCACCGCATTGAATTGTCTCGTCGTTTGACGAATGGGTACGAGTTTGAAAGGGTCTGGAATAATCGGAAGATGTTCAAGTTTCCATTCCTTAAATTCATTGCCATACCCTTCTGGATCGGCATGTGTCACCAAATGGCCAAGCGCCCATGTGACAATATATTTTGTTCCTTCTAAAAATCCGTTTCCTTTTTTATTACAGCCAAGTACGCGCGCAATATCACGCGCGACAGAGGGCTTTTCAGCTAATACAAGTGATTTAGACATAGGTAAATCCCCTTTCTACATAGTTCTATTATAGAGGAGATTGGCGTTTGGTGCATGTCGGGCGAATGAACAGGATTTGGAAGAATTATTGCGCAGAGTAACTAGTTCAGAGGTCCTGAGTTGCAAGCAAATGATGTGTTGCTGCAAGCAAAAGCAGATTGAGTGCAACCAAACATGGTGAAAGTGCAAGCAAATTAGAACTAACAACAAATAAGGAAAAGATTTTTTAACTGATACAATCGATGTATGGGATTTGAATATTAGTATATTTCGTTACGGAATTTTATAGATTGCGTCTAAGTAAGTAGAGTGAGGTGAAAAGGATGTCGAGTGAAAAATGGTTTGATGACTATTTTGGTGCCGTTTATAGTTATATTTTATTGCTAGTCAAAGATCCGCATACTGCAGAGGATTTAACACAAGAGACATTTTTGAAAGTTGTTGCGAGTGAACAACAATTCAAAGGCCAATCATCCGTTAAAACATGGATTTTCCGGATTGCGTATACGACAACGATAAGTTATTTCAGAAAGAAAAACCCTTTAACGTATTTTATCGATTTAAATATGCTCAAAGACGATACCTCTCCGGAGAAAATTGCGCTTCTTAATTCGCAGCAAAAGCAATTTTATGAGGCACTTCGTGTATTAAAGCCTAGCTACCGGCAAGTGATTATATTGCGAAGGATACAAGGCTTTTCCACAATAGAAACGTCGTCCATTCTGAATTGGTCAGAAGGGAAAGTAAAAATGAGTCTGTCACGGGCACTCGCCGCATTTAAAAAGGAATTGGAGAAAGGAGGATTTACAAATGAATCACTTATCTGATGATGACATTACGAAAGGCTTGGAAACGCTTGGTCAATCATTTCACCCCTCTGTTACACAGAAAGAAAATTCACGCCGCCATATTTTCCAACCGAACCAGCGCCAACTAGGATTTAACATTCAATCCTGGCTTCCAACGATCGTTTCGATTGTTGTTTTATTCTTAGTCGGTATTGGTGTTTTCGTTTTAATCAACAATGAAAGTTATATAGGTACAGGTGAGTCTTCCGTAAACGGAGGTCTGATAACGGATGTCACGGCTTCTTGGGATGAAACCCTATTAAAACAAACGAGTACAACAAGCCCTACTAATTTTGAAATTTTATTCAGCAAAGGCTCACTTATCGTTTATGATCGATTCCAAAGTTTTGGTTTTGAGTACAACCCAGACCTAGGTGAAGAAGAGGCGTTGACGAAATATAAGATAAATGAATCGTCTTTAAAGGCGGGAGAGTTTACCAATTATCGTGTTAAAAAGAATGATAATATGTATACGATTGAGGTAACTGGCAAGCAGGGATTCACTTATACATTGAAAAAAGTGGCGCCTAGAAAATATGTAGGTGAAGAAGGTATTGAATATTCGACTGGAACTTATGTAGATTAAGCTTATTATGAAAAAAGCTGCCAACCCTCCTCAAAGGGTGACAGCTTCATCTTTATTTCGTAAATAATTCTTCAATTTTCTCAATCGGAATTTGCGATTCACCGTTTTCCACATCGAGTCTTTCTTTAACTTTCTCGATTGTTTTAGCAGGTGAGGTTAATGACATGATTGTATCCCCCGCTTGTGCTGACAATTCAACGTCTGGTGTGAAGAATTCTATCGAATTGTCTGCACGCAAGATGTAAAGCAGGATTGATTTGTCATCGCGTTCGCGTAAATATTGGGTATAGCTATATTGTTTTGTAATTAATGTTTTTCGGATGACATGACCTGTGTTGATTCGGTCTTCAAGATCGTATATAGAGATGGCCGGTGTAAAGAGCGTCGCTCCGCCTGAGACTGTCGATGACATATTTTCATGATTGAAATGAAATGCCGTTTGGTACAAGTGGTCACGACCGAAATCCGGTTCGAAGTCTTCGCAGACATGCGCATTGTACGTATCAATTTTCGACATCGCTAACATAAATCGATACGGCGTCAAATCCAGTTCATAATCAAGTTTTCTCGAGAGAATATCGCCGACGAAACTATTCAACCCTAACTTTCGGGCATGTGTTAACCCCGCCCATGTTCTGTCGATAATGATAACTTCATTGCCTGTTTCTATTACCGACTTCGCAAATTCAGCTGCAAATCGACTTCCCCCGACAATTAGAATTCCTGATTCTTCTGTCGTTGTTAAATTCAACTTTTTCGCGAGTGGTCCGATTGTAAATCCGTGAAGTACAACTGTAGAAAAAACAAGTGCGAACGTTAACGCAGTCAGTAGCTCCGCATCAGGATATCCCTGTTCTAATAATATAGTAGCAAAATAACCAGACACGGTTAGTGCCACGATACCGCGCGGTGCAATCCATCCGACAAGCAATTTTTCTCTCGCCGTCAAATCAGTGCCAATCGTTGATATCCAAATCGACAATGGACGAACGATAAATAACATCGCAAGAACATATAGGATGATATTCGAGTTAAAAATTTCGATGAGCACTGTTGGATTTAACGAAGCCGTCAACATGACAAATATTCCGGAAATCAAGAGCACTGAAATATTCTCTTTGAAGTGACGGATTTCCCGGATTGACGTTAAATGCATATTCGCCATCGTCATCCCCATTGCTGTTACTGCAAGAAGTCCGGTTTGCGGCATGATTTCATCCGAAAATACGAAAGTGAAAATTACGACCGCAAATAAAACAGGCGACTTTAAAAATTCCGGAACTCTTCCATGTTCAAAGGCAATCCCAAGAATCTGAGCCACGCCCCATCCCAAAATAACCGCAAAAATAGATGCTGCGAAGAATAATAGAAATGAGTTAAAGGTCACTTCCCCGTCTACGAATCGAATAAATTCGAAAGCAAAAACAGCTAGAAGTGCACCGAATGGATCAACAACTATCCCTTCCCATTTCAAAATCGCAGCGGGACGCGGTTTCAGTTTCGCTTGCCTTAGAAGCGGCAAAATTACCGTCGGGCCAGTAACGATGAATAAGCCCCCGATAATAAATGAAACGGATAACGACAATCCAGCTACATAATGTGCTGCTAGTGAACCAGCAATCCAGGCAATAAATGCACCGATTGTTATGATTCGCAGCACCGGTTTATTGAATCCTCTAATTTCTTTAAAATCGAGGTTTAAACTTCCTTCGAATAAAATGAGCGCTACCGCAAATGTGATGATTGGACCAAATAAATCTCCCATACTTTCCTGCGGGTTTATTAATCCGAAAATCGGACCGACTAGAAGCCCTGCCACTGACATGACAACAATTGCCGGCATTCGGAATCTCCACGCTACCCATTGCGACAATATGCCGATCAGAACGACGAGCATTAAGTCAAACAATAATGAATCAAACAACGGGTCCCCTCCTCATGTCCTGAATGAAATAACTAGTTTAACACAATATTAGTTCTGTACAACCCCAAAAATACATAAATTATTTTTTCTAACCATACGATAAAGAGATAATAAAAACGTTTGGATTAGGAAGGATGATTCCAATAGACAAACTACCGCAATTGATGATCGCTTTTTACATTCAGGACACGGAAGGAAAAGGGACATACCCTATTCGACGGGCAAAAGTCCTTGCAGAGGCATTACCCGATACAATTGAAATTATATTTATTCTTAAAAAAGGATCTCACCCTGCCCCTGAAGGATTTAAAACCATCTCACTTAAAAATAGTTCAGAGTTAGTTAGCATTCTTGAAAAGACCAGACCGAATCTGCTCGTTCGCGATAGCGGATCCACAACACAAGAAGAAGTTGATAAGATTCGTAAAATCGTTCCTTCAATCATCCATTTTGATGATTTCGGAGGCGGCGGTGAGTTGGCCGACATGGTTATTCAAACGCTTTACACGGAAAGCAATGATAAACCGCATGAGCATTACGTTGTCGGACCGGAAACTTTTATCGCAGATGAACAAGTGTCTTCATTTAAACATATTGGATTGGGGAAATCACCTACTCGCCCTCTCCCGCATCTCGTCATCACATTTGGCGATGAAGATTTAGGTAACTTGACGTACCGTGCACTTCGCCATATGTTGCAGTTACAGATTCCACTTAAGGTTACCGTGCTTTTAGGTGAAAACTATAAGCACGACAAAACCGAACTACGGATAATGGCGTTGGGAAGACGGAATACATTCATCAAAGAACAACCTGCCTCATTAGCTGAATTTTTATCTACGGCGGATGTAATTCTTTGTGCTTCAGGCTATTTGCCATATGAAATCGCAGTTATGGGCATTCCATGTATTGTGTTGGCGCAAAATGATTTTGAAACCGCATTGGATTTCCCAAAGGAAAAACATGGCTTTGTCCATCTTGGACCGGGAAGAAAAATTAAGCAATCGAGTCTACTAAATGCAATCATGGAGCCGCTACTTCACGATCCACTTAGGCGGAAAGCGATTGAGCGTCAAGTTGCGCTTAATCTAGGAGAAGGTAAAGAAATGGTCTGCGAGGCAATTCTTTACCTTCTCGAATATCCGAAGCGAAGCACCCTGAAAAAGACAGGAAAAAGTACCTCCGATATGATATAGTTGGGAAAAAGATAGGAGTTTTTCCCATGGATAAAAAACAAATCGAACGAGAAATCGCAGAGCTGAAAATGGAATATGTCAATTTACAAGGTGACATCGAAAAGCTAGAATCTGTCGGTCAAAATAGATTCGTAGCCAAATCCGAAGTCCGCCTGGGCGCAATGGAAGAGAAACTTGCGATGTTGAATAAAAAACTTGCTGAATTTGAATCATGATATGATGTAAAAGTCGCCTCCTGTAGGCGACTTTTTTTGATTACGATTGTTGTTTTAATTTTGCTTGCAGTTATTGCGGTTTGCTTGCACTTATATGATTTTGCTTGCAAGTCGGGACTTTCCACCTGCATCATTTAGGGTAATCAACAGAACTACTTAATCCTTCTTAGTATGTCGTTAACTTAAAAAGTTTCTGCAACCAAATAATACTTCGTTGTAAAAACGTAAAGTCGTCTTGATACGTTTCGAAGTCGACGGTGTATAGGGCATCTTCGTTTTTCCATAGTCTCGCAAAGTAAGTATCGATGTCTTGAACGAGTTCGCTGTCATTTGGTGCGATGACGCGAAGGTTTGATTCCAAGTTATAGTTATTTAATGCGCGTTCAGTTAAATTTGCGGCGCCGTTGAAAATGTATGTTTTATCAGCGGTTTGAATGACGACGAGCTTTGTATGATATTGACCGACTACTGTGTTGTACCAGCGAATATCAATATTTCCATCCGAGTCTTCCCGCATTCTTTGTGCAACGGGCCGATTTGGAAGACCCGTTTTTTCCCTGCCGAACGAGTTTTTGTTAGGGTCTAATATCATGTTCACCTCTACCCCACGATTTGCTGCATTTACAAGTGCTTCTACCAATTGTTCTTCGGCAATGAAAAACATTCCAAGTAAAATTCGATCGCCTTTTTGCGCTCTTGCGATATCGCCTAGCATGGCGTCGAGTATTTTCTTCTCTGTTATATATTGGGCTTGGTATTTCCCGTCCGTTTTTTCTTCGACTTTTACTCGCGGCAATGTGCCGCCATTCGTATAGTTCACCACTGCCTCTTCAGCTTCTAATATATCGTTTAAAACCGACCCTTTTACTTTCATCGCGACATTTCCGTGAAAACCACTCGCGTTATGGGGATTTGAAGAGGTTACGATGGCCTCTTTATCCGTGACAATAGCTTTTCTATGATTTGCTTTTATATTCAATAACGTCATATAGGATGCAAGTGTCATTTTCGGGGCTTCGCTTGCCATTGCGTTGGGAATCCACCCTTTCCCTTTCACGTCCATCCATCTGAAAATTGTTCGATAAAGTCCTGAATATACGGGTGTTGAATCACGAAGCTGATCTAAGTCTGTGTATACGACATCTATGCCGGCATCTTCCATTTGATCGAACCATTTAATTTCATAGGAACCATATCCTGTGTTAACCGGGTCTGTGATGAAGGTGATTGGCATTTTCGGATTCATTTCTTTTTTCTTTACTAAATTCGCAGTCAATGTCTCTACATTTTTCGGAAATTCAATGTCTTCGTCTGAATAATGATCGAAGAGGAAAAAGTCCAGAACGATGAATTGCTCGGCATCTTCAATTAATTGGTTCACTTCATCGAAGATATGTAGTTCATGTTGCATGTCGTCTCCATCTTCATTTTGCGCATATGTTAAATCTATAATCATCTGTACGTCGTCTGTATAATGTAATTTTCCTTCGTATATGAGACCAGGCGGTAAAGGCTTATATGTATGCCATAATATCGTTGCGATGTATATGGGAAATAATACGCCTATACTTCCAAGTATTATTTTCTTTTTCTTCGTTTGCACTTAAACATCTCCGCTCCAAAACTATAGTTAGTGGATATGTTCCCCTTGAAGTTCGTGCATAAACAAATCGCAAACAAAAAACACAGCCGTTGAATGGGCTGTGTTTGTTAGGCTATTACATATTCGTATGCTGCTTTGTCTTCTACCAATAATTCTTTCAAGTATTTTCTTGCACGAAATAGTCGAGATTTAACTGTTCCGATGGAAACTTTCATTTCTTCCGCAATTTCATTGAGTGAATACTGATAGACGTAGAAATATTCGAGTGTTGTTTTATAGATTTCATCTAATTTATCAATTTTCTGTCGTACGATTGACTGGATATCATTTTGTTCAACAATTTCACCAGGCGTTAATGTATTACTTGGAACCAAATCGAGGATTGGAACGTCAAGTGTAGGTGGTTGGTTCATCACATGTTCGCTATGCCTTACATTTTTTCGGTAGCGATCACGGAACGTATTCATACAGATGGTCGTAAGCCATCCTTTTAAATGATCAATCGTATCCAATCGATCACTGTAACGAATCACTTTAACCCAGACGTCCTGCATGACGTCTTCAGCTTCTTCTTTATTTCGCGTTAATTTTAAACATAGATGATAGATATACCGACCGTATTCTTCATACAAGTCATCAAGATTATTCTTCATCACTACTGTCGCCCCTGTCTTTTTGCTATTAACCTTATTATCAGCAATAAAGACAAATTGAACCATCGTATTCTCTTTCAGCAATCTTACAAACTTGTAAGGTTAGAAATTATTCTTCTCGTTCCGCCGTAATTGTCATGCGAATGATCCTAGTTCGATCCATTTCCTCTATTTCAAACCGCAAATTTTCATATGTAAATCGTTCGCCAGGTTCTGGCAAATGTCCAAGTTGTTGGAGAACAAATCCACCTATCGTTTCATGATCCGTCGGCAATTCAATCCCGATTAGTTCCATAGCATCTACAATTTCTAGTCGACCATGACATGTTAAAGAGTCATCTGTCTTTTCATATATCAGCACTTCATCTTCCATATCGGTTTCGTCTTCAATGTCTTGTCCAATCATTTCTTCGATAATATCTTCTTGCGTGACAATCCCAAGCGTTCCTCCGTATTCATCAAGCACAACGGCCATATGTTTTTTCTGCGAAAGCATCATTTTAAATACAGTTTCTACACTAGCTGTTTGAACGACATATATCATATCGCGGTCAATGAATTCTGCAAGCTTTCGTTCAGGCTCTAATGACCATTCGATAAACATTTTCGAATAAAACATCCCGACTATGGAATCCATACTTTCCTCATATACCGGGTAGCGCGTGTAAAAAAATTCTAAAATGGTATCGCGGACTTCTTCGTAAGTGGCCGTAAGCGGTAAACCGACGACATCCGTGCGATGGGTTTCAAGGACGTCCCAAACGTCTTTGTCTCGAAAGTCAAGAACTCCTTTTAACCTAAGCGTTTCGTCTTGTTCAAAGGTTCCCTCAATTGTTGCGAGGTCCACCATTGATCTAAGGTCTTCCTTCGTCAATGTCGCTTCCGTAACTGTTCCTTTTGAAATAATGCGGATGAAAACATTCGTAAACATTGCAAGAAGCGCAGTGAGCGGTGTCAACATTTTGACCAGCAGCGAAACTGTCGGTGCGACCACATAGGCAACACGGTCTGCAAATGTTGCAGCAATCGTCTTCGGCAACACTTCACCGAATACAATAATCACGGCCGTTAAAATACCAGTCCCAACGCCAACTTTCCAGCCTTTATCGATAAAAATCATCGTTACGATTGTTGGCATCATTATATTGGAAATATTATTACCGATTAAGATCGCAGTTATCATTCGGTCCGGCTTCGAAATTAAATTGAGCAATTTTTTTGATCGCTCATCATCCTGATCAGCTCGAAGCTGGACCTTCATCCTATTTACTGCGGTAAGTGCCGTTTCGCTTCCCGAAAGAAAGAACGACATGATTAAAAAGAATCCGAGTGCGAAAAACAAAACTATATTCCTCCTAGGGGTGTTTTTCTATGTATAAATTTGATTTTAGTTTATTTCCCCATATCATACCATAATTACAATCAAACACATGACAATTTAACTTCATTTCACACAATTCTGCTATAATAATTTTAGAAGGTAAACTTATTGAAATGAGGGATTTGATTGACGCATTTAGAAAAACTAGACCAATATTTCACCGAACAACGCGAAACACATCTCGAGGAATTAAATGATTTTTTACGTATTCCAAGTATTAGCGCTTTATCTGAACACAAACCAGATATGCAACAAGCTGCAGAGTGGTTAGTGAATTCATTGACCAAGGCTGGACTTGAAAACGTTTCTATCGATGAGACGGATGGCCATCCTGTCGTTTACGCTGACTGGTTACATGCAGAAGGCAAACCAACGATTCTCGTTTACGGCCATTATGACGTACAACCGGTTGATCCCCTTGAATTATGGGATAGCGCTCCTTTTGGACCTGAAATCCGCGACAATAAGTTGTATGCACGCGGCGCAAGTGATGATAAAGGACAAGTATTCATGCATATTAAAGCGGTGGAGGCGTTAATGAAAGAATCAGGCAGCCTCCCAGTGAACGTAAAGTTTTTAATAGAAGGCGAAGAAGAAATCGGGAGCCCAAGTTTAGAGAGCTATATTGTTGATAATAAAGACAAGCTCGCCGCAGATGTCATTGTCATTTCTGATACCGGCATGCAAGGGCCAGGCAAACCAGCCGTTTGTTATGGACTTCGCGGACTTTGCGGTGTTCAAGTCGATGTCAAAGGTGCTAAAGGCGACTTGCATTCTGGGTTATATGGCGGAGGGGTTCAAAACCCACTTCACGCGATTGTCGAGTTGCTTGCATCATTCCGTGATAAAGAAGGAACGATTGCAGTAGAAGGTTTTTACGACAATGTGCGTCCATTGAGCGACGAGGAGCGTGCAGCTTATGAAGCGCTAGGATTTGACGAGGAAGATTTGAAAGATGAAATTGATGTGCCTGGGTTATTTGGCGAAAAAGGTTTTTCATACCTTGAACGCACATGGGCCCGTCCTACGCTCGAGCTAAACGGTATTTTCGGCGGTTTTTCCGGTGAAGGCATCAAGACTGTTTTACCTGCTGAAGCTGGCGTAAAGATTACATGTCGGCTTGTGCCAGACCAAGATCCCGATGAAATCGTTGAAAAACTAAAAGCTCATATTGAAAAAAACAAACCGACCGGTGTTACCGTAACGGTTACTGAATTCGATAAAGGCAAACCTTTCATCACACCATTCGACCATCCAGCTATTCAAGCGGCGGGCCGTTCGTACGAAAAAGTGTACAATGTACCGACAGCGTATACGCGCGGCGGTGGCTCCATTCCAATCGTTGCGGCGTTCGATGAAATATTGGAGTTGCCGGTGGTTCTTATGGGCTTTGGCTTATCAACCGAAAACTTCCATGCGCCAAACGAGCATTTCCACTTGGAAAACTTTGATCAAGGTCTTCGTGTGATAGGTGATTATTACTATGAAATTGAAAACATTAGTAAAAGTGATTTAAAGAAATAAATTTTACGGGAGTCTGAATATAGCATTATTCAGACTCCCGTTTCCAATCACGCTTGTTGTTTTTCCTGAAACGTTATGAGAATAGTGCATAATATTGATATACACGTATATTGCTTTCCGTGGTATAATGTTATTAGTAGAAAAAACGATTATAGAGGATGATTTTACTAGTGACAAAAAAACCATTAGCGTGGATTGTAGACAGTACTGCCTATGTTTCCGAGGAGCTACAACAACATCCGGATTTCTTTTCGGTGCCACTCAATATACATTTCGGAGAAAAGCAATACGTTGATGGCGTTGATCTAACGCCAGAGCAATTGTACGGGAAAATTAAGAATGCGGAAGAGTTTCCGAAAACGTCACAACCTTCCGCAGGCGAATTTTCTGAGCGATATAAAGAAATCGCTGAGAACTACGAAGAAGCAATTGCAGTCCATGTTTCCGCAAAAATGAGTGGTACGTTGGCATCTTCTCAAGGTGGAGCTGAAATTGCTGGTTTTCCAATCACATTTGTCGACTCCCTTTCCCTTTCCTATGGGCTTACAGGATTAATTCAACGTGGAATGGAAATGCATGAAAATGGTTCAACGGTTCTAGAAATTAAAGCAGCGTTAGACAACATGGTTGGTAAATGCACCAACTTCATTCTCATCGGTAAACTTGACCAATTATACAAGGGCGGACGCATGAGTGCTGCTCAGTTTTACTTAGGTAGTCTGTTAAAAGTGAAACCAATTGTTCAAATTTCCACAGAGGGAGAACTTACAGCAATCGATAAAGTACGTTCCGAAAAAAGAGCCTTGCAATATTTAATCGACAAAGTAGCTGATGGACACCGCGCTGGTGTTAATAAAATCTACTTGATGCAAGGAAATGTTCCAGAGCAAGCCGAGCATTTGAAAAAGCTGATTATAGAACAGGTACCTAATGTGGAAGTTGAAATCGGAGATATTAGTTCAGTGCTTGCCGTTCACGCCGGCGAAGGCACGCTTGCAGTTTTGTGGTATGAAGAATAAAAAATGCAGCCCGTAGTTAGTTTACGGGCTGCTTTTTTCACGTGAAGTTATCATTGATCTTGTAAAAGATATATCTGGCATTCGGCCTGTATGCATACGAGTCTTTATAGTCCCAAGTGCGATGCCTCACATTATACGTATGCGCATTGACAAGCGACTCTAAGCCATTTTTCGCAGTCACAATCGTTGAATGGTCATATCTACCGTCGTTTTGAAAATCATAGACGATGACATCGCCGAGATCCAACTCTTCTGCAGAGCCAACCTGTGTTGCTGTCATACCGCGTTTGGATCCTGCAAGATACCATCTAAGTGAATGCGGCGTCGACCAACTCAAACTCCATTTACCGCCGCCAATCCACCATCCCGTTTCCCGATTTGGATAGCCCCACATCGGTGCCCCGCCCGCCCGCAGACATTGTGAAACATAATTTGTACAGTCGTCAACTTCGAACTTCGGATAAGCTGGATTATAGCCATCCCACCATTTATCCGCATACCGCACAGCAGCTAACCGGTCGTACACCACTGATCTCCTCCTGTTCCAATCTATGAGTTTTCAACCATCCCCATGAATCAAGCCAGAGCATTTAAGGTATTTTCTCGAAACGACCAATACAAACTTGCAACCGACTAACGCGCTTATACAAACAACCAATGCTGACACCGAAGCGACTATAGCAACGATTCAAACGACCAAAACATATGAATCTCTCTAGAACAACAAAAAAACACCCAAACCTCAATATCCACAAGGTTTAGGTGCAATTATATTGATGGAGACTATCGGGATTGAACCGACGACCTCTTCACTGCCAGCGAAGCGCTCTCCCAGCTGAGCTAAGCCCCCTTAAATTTGGTACAATGATAGTATAGCAAAATTTTCGTTTGAAGACAATAGGCAGGGAGATGCGGCGATGCAACATTTTGAAAGAGAAATTACTGAACCTGTTCTTCTTTGTGATGATAAAGGGCTCCTTAACCCAGAAGCAATTGGCTTTTCCCGGCGTCCGTTAATCACAAGTAATTTAAGCAAAAACTTTATGAGAAAGAAAAAGTGGAATTCTTGGTGCGTTTTCGGAGAAGATATTCTGTTTTCCGCCACCATTACCCATCTTGATTACGCGGCGGTTTGCTTCGTGTATGTACTAAACTTTGAAACGGCACGATTTTTCGAAAAACGAATTACAATTCCCGGCGGTCGAAGAGTAAAGCTGTTCGAAGATGTACTGGATAGCATCAAATTCGTTGACGATACGATGTCCATTCAAATGATTCACCTTCAAAATGAAACCCATCTTTCCGTTTCCATACCAGATTTCGATAATGACGTCCTTCACGCTGACCTTCACATCTTTCATCCACCAGAAGATGAAACGCTGAACGTTGTCATTCCAAAAAATCGTAATATCTATCAATTTACAGCGAAGCAACACATATTACCGACGAATGGATTTGTTAAGATTGGCGAACAGCGGTATGACTTTAACGCCGACTATAGTTTTTCGGTGCTTAATTTCGGTCGCGGGATTTGGCCGCGCCATGCGAGTTGGAATTGGGCAATGGCATCCCAACGTTTAGGGGGGCGTCGCATTGGACTTAACTTCGGTGGCCAATGGACGGATGGGACCGGAATGACCGAAAATGCGATTTTTGTTGATGGTCAGATGACAAAAGTGCATGAGGATGTGCTTTTCACTTATGATGATCAGCGTTATATGAAGCCATGGAAAATCAAAACAAAATTTACGGATAATATTAATTTAACGTTTACACCTTTTTTCGAACGAATCTCCAAAACAGATGCCAAGTTATTTCGTACAGAGGTGAATCAACTAATCGGATATTTCAATGGTCACGTACGTTTACAAGACGACTCGATTCTACATATTCGTCAAATGCTCGGTTGCGCCGAAGATCATATTGCAAAATGGTAAAAGGTTCCTCCCTCTCAATCAACTCGTTTTTGTTTAGTTTCCTGAATTAGCGGTAAAAATACTAGTAAAGGGATGATTACGAAAGGGAGTGAAACGATTGAGAAAATCCAAATTCCTTATGACAACCATTTTCGCAAGTGTTTTACTAATTGTTGGTTGTGGAAATAACAATAAAAGTTCTGTTGAAAGCAGAGATGAACCAACTATATCCGCTGAGGTTGAAGACCCGGCCGGTTCACTTTTTCATGGTGCTGGCTACGGCTTGTTAGACTTTGATCTTGAGATCGACATCGATGGAAAAGACGCCATAGATATTGAGTACAAAGTAGATAAAAAGAACGATACATTCAAAGCTGAATACAAGAATAACATTGAGAACTTTGATTTAAAAGATGAAGATGCTATGAATGCCATCAATGAGTTCTTTATGGATGTTAAATTGGCTAAAGATAGACCCAAGGAACAAGTAATTAGGGAAATGCTTGAATATCTAAACATAGAGGATTATTCAAAATTTGACCTTGAAGTAACATTCGACGACAATACCACTTTTACTGTCCAAGAAAGTAATTAGCTTCATACAAAAAAGGCTACGGATTCCGTAGCCTTTTTTTGTATTAGATTTTCGAATCCAACAACATGTCGTAATAAACACCTTGGCGCTCAATCAACTCCGTTTGATTGCCTGATTCGATTAGTTCGCCTTGTTCCAGGACATATACCGTGTCCGCTTTGCGAACCGTATTCAGCCTATGCGCGATGACGAAGCTTGTTCGACCCTCCATCAACCGATCAAGCGCTTCTTGGATTTCAAGTTCAGTCACTGTGTCGATACTACTTGTCGCTTCATCAAGTAGCAAGATGGCAGGATCTGCCACAAGTGCGCGCGCGATTGACAGCAATTGTTTCTGTCCTTGCGATATCTCTCCTCCGTCGGCAGTGAGAACGGTATCGTAACCGTCTTCCAAACGACTAATAAAACTATGCGCATTCGCTTTTTTCGCCGCTTCAATAACCTCTTCGTCCGTGGCATCCAATTTCCCGTAACGTATATTTTCAAAAACAGTCGCTTCGAATAAAAATGGATCTTGCAGAACGAATGCAGTTTGACTACGAAGCGTTTGTCTCGGTAATTCGCTAATCGGGATGCCATCAATATAAATTTCACCCTTATTAACCTCGTAAAACCGTGCGAGCAATTGCATAATTGTTGTCTTCCCTGCCCCGGTTGCGCCAACCATCGCCGCTGTTTCTCCGGCTTTCACATGAAATGAAACATCCTTAATCGTATAGCCGTCTGTATCAACTGCATACCCGAATGATACATTTCTAAATTCGACGTCGCCTTTTAGAATTGTGTCTTTATGTTCCGTCGCATGATCTTCTTCAATGGGTTCATTCATAATATTAAAAACGCGTTCTGCTCCAGCAAGCGCTGATAATACAGTATTAAATTGGTTGGCCAAATCATTCAATGGCCGCGTGAACTGACGCGCCAACTCAGAGAAAATCACAATCGTCCCGATTGTAACGAGTCCATCTCCTTTTAATGCTAGTATTCCGCCAACCCCTGCAACGACTGCAAAACTAGCATTGTTAAGCATATTCATGACTTTTGGAATAAAACCCGAATAGGTCAATGCCCAAAATCCCGTGCGACGGAGACGATCACTTTTTTCTGTAAATTCTTCCATGACACGCTCTTCTTGTGAAAATGCTTTGACAATGCGTTGTCCGGAAATCGTTTCTTCTATCATTCCATTTAATGCCCCAACGGCTTGTTGCTGTTCTTTAAAAAGCTTACCTGTTCGACGTGTAATCCAACGTAGCGCGATAAACATAATTGGGATGATAATCATCGTCAATAACGTAAGCAGCGGACTTAAGTAAAGCATCAACGCAATCGTTCCCGTCAATGTAAGAATACTCGAGAACACTTGAATGAAAGATGTATTCAATGTCTGGCTAACGTTTTCTATGTCGTTTGTCATTCGGCTCATTAACTCGCCGTGTTGTCGTTTATCAAAAAATGTGACCGGCAACTTTTGCAAGTGAGAAAATAAATTTGTTCGCAGACGGTAAATCGTTTGTTGTGCAATACCGACCATCCAATAGTTTTGGAAATACATGGATGCCGATAAACCGATGTAGACTGTGATAAGAATGCCTATTTTCGCGCCGAGCCCATCAAACTGCGAAGTGACAATATGCCTGTCAATGATTTTCCCAACCATGAAAGGGCCTAAAAGCGTTAAAGCCGAGCTGACGAAAACTAGCGCTAGAACAGTCAGTAAAAGCGCACGTTGTTCATCGACGAGTTTCCAGATTTGATGAAGAACAAACTTCCAGTTACTCGCTCGTTCTCCTTTTTTTCTGCCGGGACCTTTAATATCTTCTTTCGTTAAAATCGGCTCATAACCAAAAGGTTTACGAATCGCGCGTAACATGAGTCTCCACCTCCCCTTCAGTTTGAGACTTTTCAATTCGCTGATAAAGCGCTGATTGTTTCATTAAATCCGCGTGCTTGCCGTACCCAACAACGCGACCTTCATCGAGTAGTAGAATTTTATCAGCACCTTTTGCCGTTGAAATCTTTTGTGTCACGACGAGCATTGTCGCATCTTCTTTTTCAAGTGCATCCCATAATTCCATTTCGGTTTTTACGTCCAACGCGCTCGTGCTATCGTCAAGGATTAGAATGGACGGCTTTCGAACAAGGGCCCTTGCAATGGACAAACGTTGCTTTTGCCCACCCGACAAATTCACGCCTTTTTGCCCAACGCGGGTTTCGTACTTTTTAGGAAACAAATCAATCGAATCATGGATTTGCGCTTTTTTAGCTGCTTCAATCAGTTCATCATCATAAGCCTCGGTATCGCCCCATGACAAGTTTTCTAATATCGACCCCGTAAAGAGAATCGATTGTTGCGGAACAAGTCCAATCGTGTCTCGTAAATCTTTTAGTGGCCACTCTTTGACCTCTTTACCGCTAACAAAAACATTTCCTTCAGTTGCTTCGAATATCCGCGGAATCAAGTTCAATAATGTCGATTTACCAGACCCTGTCGCGCCCATGATGGCGAGTTTTTCACCTGGCAATACATGAAATGACACATTATCCAAGATTGGTTCAGGCTTGCCTGGATAATTGAAAGATACATTTTCAAAACGTAAATCTCCCTCGAGTCTTTTGGGATTTAATTCCCCTGAATTATGTATTTCAAGATCTTCATCGGCAAGGAGCACTTCTTCCATTCGTTCAGAAGAGGCTTTTGCACGCGAAAACGCAACAATGATAAATGCAAACATCGAGAATGCCCCTGTTAAACGCATCGCATAGTTAACGACCGCAACAAGCTCCCCTACTTTTGCTCCCCCGTCACGAACTTCAATCGCACCAAACCACAGAACCGCCATTAAGCTAACATTCATGATGAGTAGTAGAATCGGTAGTATTAACTCCATCAAGCGCATCGCTTTTACAGTGTCATTACGAAGCATATCCGCAACTTTTGAAAATCGGCTCGCCTCGTACAATCCGCGCAAATATGCTTTGACAAGTCTTACAGCTTGCAGATTCTCTTGAATCACCCGGTTTACACCGTCAAGCCTCTTTTGGATGCGCGTAAAATACTTAACCCCTGTCCGGCCCATAAAATAAAGGAATACAATCAAAACCGGTGCACCTATTACTAAGTAGAGCGCTAATCTGGGACTCACCACAAACGCCATAACCAAACTACCGATGACCGTAAGCGGAGCGCGCAACATAATGCGGAGTGACATGAATAGGACGTTTTGCACCATCGTCACATCGCTTGTCAACCTAGTGATTAACCCCGCAGTTGGAAACCGAAGAAAGGTGGCCATTGAAAAAGTTTGCACTTGGCGAAAAAGCGCTTTTCTTAAATCGAAGGCAAAACTTTGTGCCGCATGTGCCGCGAAATAAGAGTTAATGACACCTGATGAAAAGGCAACGAATGCCAGAAGCATCATGACTCCCCCAAAAGTCCAAATGACGTTCACATCACCCGTAACGATCCCGTCATCAATTATCTTTGCAATGAGCAGCGGTTGAACTAACTCAACACTAAGTTCAATTAACATCAAACATAACGCAATAGCAATCGGCCATTTATATGGCAACGCACGTGAAAAAACTGTCCTCATCTACCAAAACCCCCAAAACTCTTTCGTCTCTCGAATTAAACTTGATAGCCCTATTATGCCACAACATTGACTGTTCTGTATATAACACCACACCAAGTTAATAAAGTTTTCCGAACTGAGGGATAATTTTTTCTATATTTCACTTGTAATTTCTGTTTAATTGGCATATAGTACATTACAACAGTAATGCACTGACTCAGAGCTAGGAGGTGACGCGATTGCTTGAAGTAAGTGGCACAAAACCGATATATATTCAAATTGCCGATTGGATTGAAACAGAAATAATCGAGGGCAACTTGGTTGCTGACGAAAAAGTATACTCACAATATCAACTTGCAGAGCTTTTCAATATTAATCCAGCGACTGCCGGGAAGGGGCTGACTTTGTTGCTAGAAGCAGAAATTGTTTACCAAAGACGTGGTCTTGGGACTTTTGTATCTCCAGATGGTCGAGAAAAGTTACTTATTAAACGCAAAAGTGAAACATTAAGAAAGCTAATCCTTGAATTGCTGGATGAAGCGGAACTGCTAGGCGTAAGCAATCACCATTTACTATCAATGATCGAGGCAGAACGCGTGGGAAAAGAGGAGGGAACTAAATGAATGTTGTTGAATTTACAAATGTAACTAAAGTTTATCGAACACACACCGTTCTCAATGAAATGAATTTCACAATCAAACAAGGCGTGCTGACTGGCATAATCGGACGCAACGGCGTAGGGAAAACGACACTTATGAAACTCATTGTCGGATTTATAGAAGAAACATCGGGTAAAGTGGAGGTTTTTTCAGAAAAGCCCTTCAATAATTTAAAAGTATCCGCGAATTCAATTTTAGTTGATGACGGCATGAGTTTTCCGTACCCGATGACAGTAACTGACATTTTAAAAGAATGCAGACGCTTTTATGCCAATTGGGATGCCGGATTGGCTGAACGCCTAATCAGTTATTTTGGTTTTCATCCAAATGCGCGCCATGCTCAATTATCTAAAGGTAAAAAGAGCACCTTCAATGCGATCATCGGCATATCCGCTCGCTGTGCACTAACGATTTTCGATGAACCAACAACTGGAATGGATTCATCTGTCCGAAAAGATTTCTACCGTGCTTTATTAAAGGATTACATCGCCCATCCGAGAACAATTCTGTTATCCAGTCATCACATCGAAGAAATTGAAGATATCCTCGAAGATGTTTTACTTGTCCATAAAGGCAATGCGCATTTCCATGGTTCGATTACCGAATTACAGGAAATGTTCATAACAATTACGGGTAAAAAAGAGAAACTCGCGCTTCATACAAAAGGTAAATCAGTGTTTGGTATGAACAACGTCGGTCCTTATTCGGAATGGATCATTCAAAATACATGCACGCAAGCAGAACTTGAGCAAATGAAGTTGGACGGTATAGCCATTGCATCAGTTTCCGCAAATGACGCCTATATCGCATTAACGGATCAACCGAAAGGAGGAATTGATGATGTATTTGAATGAACCAACACTTGAAGACATCGTGAAAAAGCAATTCCGTTTTAAATTGAATGCGAATGCAGCTTTCTTTTCAACCTTTGTCCTTTTGCAAGTGGGGGCAATTTTTTTATCGATACTTGGAACCGACCATAGTTTTTACTATTCTTCGGATGACTCGAACGTTTCAATCATTACGCTTTCCAATGATACAAATATTGTAATCGCGATGGTTTGGGCATTTGTTATTGGAATAATGCTAACGAACCGAACTAAACAGAGCGAATCCTTTTCATTTGTTACAACTCGACTTAGTAATCATCTCGCTAACTTTCTATTTATGCTTTTTGCATCATTAGTCGCAGGGATTAGTGCGGTGCTATCCAGTTCTGCTATTAAACTTTTCGGATTTTTAGTTCACGGGGAGATGGTCGTTTACGCATCCTCAATCGTAGAAAATCCAAGTAATTTATTACTACAATTAATTACTGCGATTTCTTATGTTCTACTTCTCTTTCTAATTGGTTATTCAATTAGTTCACTTATCCAGGCCAATAAGCTATTCATCGTCTTATTCGTAGTTTTATGGATACTTTTCACCTCTATGAATGGCTATTGGAACGGTGCAGAATATGCCTTAGCTATCGTTCAATTCTTTGGGTATGAACGTTCCGCCCTATTGTTTATCTTGAAAATTAGCGGAACAGTTCTTGCGTTATTTACGCTTTCGACACTTATTACCAACCGATTAGAGGTGAGAAATTCATGAACATAGCGCTAGTTCCAATAATTATAATCGTTGGTATATTAATCCTCGGTTACCGGATGATGAAGCAAAAAAATCGTAAGGCCGCCATCATCATCGGAAGAAATACACATTTTAAGGTGTTAGCAATTTTCATCGGAGTGCTATTCGTTTCTGTTGTTGTTACCGAAGTATTTTATCCGAAAATAAATTCAGCCGCACACCCTAAAAAAATCGAACGGTATGATGAAGGCTATTCAATTGAGGACGATATTTTCAACCAAAAAGCAATTCATTCTGATTTACTACTTGAAAAAAGAACGCATCCTGCAGGGCAGACGTTAACATTTCGATGGGAAAATAATCCATATGAAGGAAGTAGCCCAGTTATTTATATTGAGCGGAAACGGTCCGGAGATCAAACGATTGAGGAGTTTCTTTATAAACCACTTCTCATTGTAGATGATTATGATTTCTCAAATTATATTGATATCGCAAAACCAGTTTGGACTAAAAATACAATGACACTCCCGAAAAAACCTAGGAGCGAAAGGAGCGATACAACGATTGCCACTTCTTTCTATGACGCTGCTTTATTGCAACAACTCATGAAAAATCGGCAGTTTCAGTCTAATAGCTTTTCCTCGGAACACAGGTCGCTGATCATTCACATAAAAATTCCAGCGAATTTAAAAATTATTGATACCGATGAGGACCTTCTCTATTTTGTCAATTAATGCACGAAAAACCGGCACCTTATGTAGGATGCCGGTTTTTCTATGTCTTCAATCACTATAGTAATCATCTTTTTCTCTTTCCAACCAAGCTTTCTCTTCGTCAAGCAAGTCTCTATCATTACTCATAAAATCTTCTTCGGAACCGAATTCAGTTTGCATCAAACGTCTGAAGTCATAGTCTTCGGGTATAGGAATTTCATCTAGTACTTCCCTTTCCAAATACCTGTGGAACATAACCTCGCCTACACCAATAATGAGGGCTGCGATAAATGATGCCGTTCCCAAGCCGACTATCGGTTCAAATAAATAAGAACCCAGGAACCAGAGCATGATAAACACCAGCGCAAAATCGGCAAGGGTTGCTGCAACGTTTCCAAATCTCGGCAAAATAATTCGGTCACCCACTATATATGAAACACCGGTTAATAATACACTTGAAACGATAATATCTCCAAATGAAAATCCGTATAACCCAAAAACAATCCATATCACCGCTGTAATCATAATGAATTTAATGATTATTGCTCTAATTGAATCCATTGATACGATTCCTCCCTTTTAAGAACATGTGAATATTATTCTCTTTATGAAGGAATCTATACTCAAAAACTACTTCTATTTATTATTTCCCTTAACTTCATGGATAAAGTAGCCTTAATGTGCACATAGTAAGGGATACGGAGGTGGATATCCATGACAAACAACGACAACAGAAACCGAAATCAAACCCCATGCAACAACAATCAAAACGAGAACAAAAATCGTGTTGAATTCGGAACTGAAATTGACGTGAATCAAATTAAGAATCGGAACAAGAATAACAAGACGCAAAGGACTAATAATAATTTAGACCCACGCGACAACCGCTTCTAATTTGATAACATGGAATGGATAGTCATCATCTTGCCGACCGAGGATAAAGTCTCGGTCGGTTTTCTATTTATTAGGAGGCATGTCTGCTTCGTTTTTAATTTTACTACCTGCAATCGAGATTTGCGTGACGCCAACTAACATGACAACTGCTCCGACTAATTGCCAAGCGCCGAGCACTTGACCAAACCAAAACATAGAAACAATAATGGCGGTCAACGGTTCGAAACTTGATAAAATACTTGTTTCGATAGCCGATATGTATTTCATACTGGCGAGAAACAGGATAAATGCGCTTGTTCCGACAATAATGATTAGAAATAACATGAGCGCCGTGTTCCAATCTGTAAGTAAATAGCTTTGCTTAACAACAGTTACTGGATTCATGATTAACAAGACAACGCCTCCAATCAGCATTGCCCATCCAACTGAAACGAGAACACCCCACTCGTGCATAAGCCGCGAAGGATAAAGCGTGTAAAATGAAAACGTGAAACCAAGTACAAGTCCCCACAATACGGTTTCTTTACTGATGGTAATCCCAGATAACGAACCATTGGTTAACAGGAAAAACAAGCCGACTAACGTGACGAACATTCCTACTACCTGAGCGATCGGTGGAAATTTCCGGTGCATCCAAGAAACATATAAAATAATATAAATTGGCGCTAAAAATTGGAATAGCGTCGCAATTACTGCACTACTCACATTAATCGTCGCAACAAATGTGTATTGAACACCTAGCATTCCAACAATCCCGAATATAAGTAATTGACTCGCCCAAAATTTGGAGCGCCAAGGTAAGGTAATTTTTTTGCCCTGCAGTTTTAACATCGTTAATAATAAAGCACCCGCAAAAAAGAGTCGAATGACAAGCATAAACGAAACGGTCATCTCGGTATTGTCCAATAACCACTCAATCATCGGCCCTGATGCTCCCCACAACATAGCCCCCACGATTATCATAACAATTCCTTTTAATCTGTTCATTTTGCATTCCTCCTCTTACAATTCAAAAATTACATGTATTTTTTGTCAATCTTCACTATAATGGTAATATAGAACGTCGGGAAAGGGGTAAATATACTTTGGACTACGAAAAACTCGCACAAGATTTACCTAACATCTTAGAAAGTCTAGAACAATACTATATGACGACCTATTTGGATACAAGCGGCGCGATTACGTACACGAATAATTTATTCTTAGAAACGAGCAAGTGGACGCCAAAGCGAGTTTTAGGGAAGACAATTTGGCAGATGTTCCCTGAAACTACAGAAGGACAAGACCAAGCCCACCTAATATGGGAGCAGCTTTCCTCCAAAAACGCATGGTCCGGTACGGTTGAAAAAGTTAACCGTTTTGGCGAACAATACTTCGTCAATATGACTGCGATTCCCATCCATTATCAAGACGTGGGACTTGTCTCGATTGTCCTCTTCGAAATGGATATTACTGAAGACGTTCAACTCCGTGATCGACTCGAAAAAATCGCTTACGTCGATTATGAAACGGGATTAATGAGCCGCCATAGTTTAGAATCGACAGTAAATCGGTTAATCGCGAAACAAGATCACTTTACTTTTGTGTATATCACAATTGATCATTTTTACACATTGAAAGACCTTCACACTGATGATGAAGCGAAAGAAATTATCAAGACTTTTACAAATCGAATGAAGCGTTTTTTCAAGGATGATTCAATCGCACGCATTGGTATCAATGAATTTGTCATTCTTACACAGTTTGGTAGTTGGTATGTTGAAGGTTTCCTAGACTTTCTTAAAATGCATCCAATTTATATTAACCATACGGCATTGGAGTTGTCTGTTAGCGGCGGTATCGTCCGTTATCCAGAAGACCAACCTACATATACGCATTTGATGAAGACTGCTATGACGGCTACAAGAGAAACCATTGACCAGGGCGGCGGAAGAATTAGAACGCTATCAGCCGCATCCCATAAAAAGTTGAACAGAAAAGCTTTAATTGATCGAAAGCTACAAACAGCCATCATTGAGAATGAGTTGCAAGTGGTTTATCAACCACAAGTAGATGTTTCTACTGGAAAAGTGATTTTATATGAGGCGCTAGTCCGCTGGAATAATAGCGAACTTGGTACTGTCTCCCCTGACGAACTCATTCCCATTGCTGAGGAAAATGGATTCATCCATAAGATTGGTGCGTTCGTTCTAAAAGAAGCGGCCGAGCTTGCTGCAAAATGGCAGGCAGAGGGTCATAATCTCATTATTTCAGTGAACTCGTCAGTTCGCGAATTCAGTAATCCAAACTTCAAAAAAGAAATTATGCAAATCTTAACGAAAGCTTCCTGCCCACCTTCTTTAATTCAACTAGAAATCACTGAGAAGTTTGCTTTTAAGGCGGAAGAAGAAAGCTCCATCTTCCGGCAAATGAACGATTTGCAAAGCGAAGGCATTGAGTTCGCACTGGATGATTTCGGAACTGGCTATGCTTCATTTCGTTATATGCAGGACTTGCCGATATCAAAGATTAAAATCGATAAGTTTTTCATTCAGTCCATTTCGACCAACGTACAGACAAAAAAGCTCGTTGAAGGCATGATTCAATTCGGTAAATCAATGGGACTATACGTCATTGCTGAAGGTGTCGAAACAAAAATGCAATATAGTATTTTGAAAGAACTTGGTGTCGATGCTGTGCAAGGCTATTATTTAGGACTTCCGACATCCGTGCAAAATATTAATCTACAGACTGGCAACTAAAACGGGACACTTCCACATAATTTGTGGAAGATCCCGTTTTTTATTGTCCTATAATTATAAATATACTAATATAGGGTCGTTTTAATTTATTTTCTATAGTAAACTATGGTTGAAAGAAATTAGATAGATTTAAAGGGGGATTTTCCATATGAAAGTTTTAAGTAAATGGTCGAATACAATTATGGAGCGGTATTTACCAGACCCATATGTCTTTGTCACGATTCTGACATTGCTCGTATTCGCACTTGGCGTCGGGCTAACTGATTCCAGTCCGCTCGATATGGTTGTGCATTGGGGAGATGGTTTTTGGGGGCTTCTCTCATTTACAATGCAAATGGTCGTTGTTCTTGTTGCAGGATATGTTCTAGCAATCAGTCCAGTATTTAAAAAGTTATTAAGCACGCTAGCGAATCTCGCGAAATCACCGGGGTCCGCAATCCTGCTTGTCTCGTTCGTATCTTTGCTTGCGTGTTGGATCAACTGGGGTTTCGGGCTTGTTATCGGAGCACTCTTTGCGAAAGAAATCGCTAAAAAAGTTACAACGGTGGATTACCGCCTGTTAATTGCAGGCGCTTACTCCGGCTTCATTATTTGGCATGGTGGACTAGCTGGGTCAATCCCCCTTTCCATCGCAACTGCGGATCATCCTTTCGCCGGAATTATGGGTGTCGTTCCGACATCTGAAACAATTTTTTCGACTTATAATATTATCATTGTTATTGCACTCATTATTACCGTTCCTCTTTTGAATCGTTTGATGATGCCTAAACCGGCAGATACGTTTTCCATCGACCCAAAGTTGTTGGAAGATGAGGTTGAAGTTGAAGTCGAAGAAATCAAAGATAAAATAACACCTGCAGATAGACTTGAAAACAGCGTATTGCTTTCGATGCTAATCGGGGCGCTCGGTCTCGTTTATCTCGTGCAGCATTTCGCAACTAATGGATTCGATTTGAACTTAAATATCGTTAACTTGATTTTCTTTATTCTCGGAATTATTTTCCACGGAACACCGAAACAGTTTCTTGCCGCAATTGCGACTGCGGTCAAAACAGCCGGCGGAATCATTTTTCAGTTCCCGTTCTATGCAGGTATTATGGGCATGATGGTTACATCTGGGCTTGCGGGCGTTATGTCCGAATGGTTTGTTAGTATTTCAACTGTAGCAACGTTTCCGTTGTTCGCTTTTTACTCGGCGGGTCTCGTAAACTTTTTCGTTCCATCAGGCGGCGGACAGTGGGCAGTACAAGCACCAATCATGCTTGATGCGGCACAATCACTCGGGGTTAGCTATTCTAAAACTGCGATGGCGATTGCGTGGGGTGATGCGTGGACGAATATGATCCAGCCATTCTGGGCGCTTCCAGCACTCGCAATCGCTGGACTTCGCGCGAAAGATATCATGGGGTACTGTGTATTTGTTCTGCTACTCAGCGGCGTCGTGATTAGTATTGGATTGTTTTTCTTTTAAGTGATGCCTTTAGAACGGTCGGGTGTGAAAAACGCCTGGCCGTTTTTTCTGTTTCTAAGAACTTGTTTACGCCGACCATATCAGGGAATAATTTTTGTATAGAGGAGGTTTTCGAGATGACAAACAAGAAATATGAAAAAGCGGATGAACAGGTTCAGAAACAAACACAAGACCAACAGCCGGGTATCGAAGCAGAGATGGATCCGGCACCCATTTATGATGATGTGAATTACAAAGGCTCCGGGAAGTTAAAAGGAAAAAACGCATTAATAACAGGTGGAGATAGCGGAATCGGACGTGCCGTTGCCATCGCTTATGCAAAAGAAGGCGCTAACGTCGCCATTGGTTATCTGGATGAAAACGAAGATGTCGATGCGGATAAAACGATTAAACTGATTGAGGATCTCGGAGTTAAAGCAGTTAAAATTCGGCTAGATATAAGCGAAGAAGAGAATTGCGAGCGGATTATTGATGAGGTTGTTAAAGAGTTTGGCGGTATAAACATTCTTGTCAATAATGCCGGCAAACAGTTTCCACAGGATGATATCGCCAATATTTCTGAAGACCAGCTGCGCGAAACATTTGAAACGAATTTCTTCGGTTTGTTTTATTTAACGAAGGCGGCTTTAAAACATATGACAGACGGCGATGCTATTATCAATACTTCTTCCGTGACAGCCTATAATGGTTCCCCTGGATTATTGGATTATTCGGCTACAAAAGGTGCAATTACTTCATTCACCCGCTCGCTCGCGTTAAATTTAGCGGACAAAGGGATACGCGTCAATGCTGTCGCACCCGGACCGATTTGGACACCACTTATTCCCGCTACATTTGATGGTGAGAAAGTTCAACAACACGGATCCGATACACCAGTGAAACGCCGCGGACAACCTGCGGAAAATGCACCGGCTTATGTATTCTTAGCGTCTAATGATTCAAGTTATATGACCGGACAAACAATTCATATAGACGGCGGAGATTATGTAGGTTCTTAATGAAATAAAAAGAAGCCCTATTACACCGGTACACACGGTGAAATAAGACCACTTAAAAAGTATGAAAAAGTAGATTTTATATCATTACTCCCTGATTTAGTGCGCAGTCGTGAGACTCCCGCGGAATCAGCGAAGTGCGAAAGAGAAGTTCGCTCTTTCCTTAGCCAAGACCCTGCAGGAGCGTAGCGACGAAGCGGCTCGGCGCTCGTCCGCAGGAAAGCGAACAGAGAGCGAAAGAGAAGTTCGCTCTTTCTTTGGAGCACTAAATCATTTAATTCGCTTCGACTGCTGTTTCTCTTGAATGTCTTTTCTTGAATATTAGCGCAAAGTATCCAAACGTCACTGCCAGAAACACTGCGGTGTATCCGAGTAAGATTCCGTTATTGACCCAAAGGAATGACATATCCCCCGTCGAAATGGAAGCCTTAAAAGCAGATACTGAATAGGTCATTGGCAAGAACGCATTAAATATTTGTAGCGGTGCTGGTATGAGTTCAAGCGGAAATGTTCCAGCACTTGTTGTTAATTGTAAAATCAAAATGAGAATGGCTACAAATCGCCCGGTATCACTCATAATTGACACAAGCATTTGAACGAGTGCGATAAATGTGTAGCTAGTAATAATCGCCGTCAAAATGAACAATGGCGTACTATATGTTTCCATACCGAGTCCCCATTTAACAATACCCACCGCGATTAAAGCCTGAAGTAGCCCTACAATGGCTAGCACAGATACTTTACTTGAAAACCATGCGAATGCGCCTGTTGGTTTTAGCGCTGGTTCTACTAACGGGAAGACGATTGATAATAGTAATGCCCCAACGAATAAGCCAAGGGAGATGAAATAAGGCGCGAATCCTGTTCCATAGTTCGGCACAGGGTTAATACCCGCCGCTTCAACATCAACTGGCGATGCTGCCATTTCATACGTTTTTGTTGTCGGGTGCACTTCATTGGCTTTATCATTGGCCTCTGCCAACTTCCCTTGAAGCGTCGACATCCCATCAGTTAGTTCTCCCGTTCCATCGACTAACGTGCTTGTGCCATCAGCGAGTTCTCTGGATTTGGAAGCAAGCGTGTTTGATCCCGTACGCAGTGATTCGGTTCCTTCCGTTAATGAACTGAGTCCAGTTGCTAGCTCCGCTGATCCCGCTTTCGCGGATTGGATGCCCTTAGAAAATGTGTCGAGTCCAGTTGCTAATTCTGCATTACCTGACGCCAATGAAGCTGCACCATCACGTAATGTTGTCGATGAGCCGTTCAACTCTTGTAGTCCGGCTAATGCTTGACTATGTGCACTTTCAAGGCCTTGTGATGCTGTATTCAATTGGGAGGTTCCCTCCGTTAACGCAACCGTTCCCGCAGATAGTTCCTGCAGTCCAGCGGATAGATTCGCACTTCCATCTTTCAATTGATTGAGCGCTGCACCTAGCGCCTCTTGTTGTTCTGGAGGCAGTGCTTCTAATAATGGTCCCAGTTGAGCGGCCAAGCCTGTCAAGCCTTCATTTAAACTTCCTGCACCTGCTGCTAATTGGGTTGTTGCCCCATTCAACTCTTTCGTTTTTCCATTTAATTCACTTACAGCGTTTGTAAACTCACTTTCTTTTTCGCCGATTTGGCTATAGCTTGCTGCAAGTTGGCTGACGCCATTCGTATATTTTTTAATGCCTTCATTTAATTCTGCTGAACCTTTGGATGCTGAATTCGCACCTGCAAGAAGGTCCGCAGACCCCGATGATAGGGAATCCATTCCGGCATCTAATTCACGTGCACCTGTTGCTGCTTTTTCAGCACCGCGGGCAAGACTTTCTGTTCCATCCGCTAACGTAACAGTACTTCCCGCAAGTGTTTCGAGATACCCTTTTAATTCTCCAGCCCCATTTGCAAGCTTAGTCGATCCATCTAGCAATTCAGATGCACCGTCTGCTGCATCGCCAAATCCGCTTCCCATTTCCGCGATTGAATCGAATAATTTTTCAGCATAGGTGGATGCCACTTTTTCATTCACTTCTGCCCGAATTCGATCCATTGCCGTTTCACCGATTTGCGCAGACAAGAAATTGTAGCCTTCATTTGGTTTATAAATAATCGTTAGTTTTTCAGGATTATCATCTAATAATGTAGTCGCATGTTCTGAAAAGTTTTCAGGAATTTCAATGACGACATAGTAATCTTGATTTTTAAGTCCTTTTTCTGCTTCTTCTTTTGTTGCATTTGAAAACTTAAATGTTTGGTCATCGATTAACGTTTTTGATAAATCCTTACCAAGTTTAAGTTGCTCGCCATCCATTTCTGCCCCGACATCCGAATTTACAATGGCAACAGGCAAGTCATTCATGTTTTCGTACGGATCCCAAAACGCCCATAAAAACATTCCCGCATACAACACCGGAATGAATAAAATCGCAATCATCGGCACCGCTAATTTCTTCGTTCTTAAAAGTTGTTTCCATTCTGCTTTGATCAAAACTACTCCATCTCCTTAATACTGGTTGACTAATATCTTCAAACGGTCATTTTTATTGAAACAAAAAAGTCTCATACTAAGAGACTTTTAAAAATGGTCCCGCTCAGTAAATCTGCAATGCGTTCTTCGTCAAGTTCATGGTCATGTGTTTTTCCCCAATCGACAACGAGGGATATATATGACTTGAACAATAAGAATGCAATAAGTTCGGTATCGCAAGGTTTCAATTCTCCCTTGTCGATTGCCTTTTCAATCTTTTCTTTTATGAAAGAAACAATTTCTTTTTCTATGAATTCAAGCACTTCAGTTACAGCAGGTGTGCGAATTTCCTTTTCTTCATCGATCAATTTGGCGTATAATAAATGTGTTTCCCGAAATTTGAGCATTTGCATCAGACGTGCATGGGCATTTTTTTCAAATGAATCCCCTTCAACTGCTACATTATCTGCTTCGACCCTCATCTCATTAACCATTTTTAATATAATCGCATTGAACAATTCTTCCTTGTTAGCGAAAAATGTATAGATGGTTCCTTTACCTACATTCGCGATTTTTGCGACTTGATCCATCGTCGTCGCTTTGTAACCAAACATTGAGAATGATTTTTCCGCTGCGTTTAATATTTCTTGCCTTCGATCCACTTTGCCACCTCACCTCTGGTTGCGTTTTACCAACTGACCATAAAACGGTTTCGGTCAACTAGTCATTATATTACTCGCTTATGTATCGAAATGCAAGTATCTTCTCCAATTTAAAAAAAGAGTGCTGAATCGTTATGATTGCGCACTCTTCGCTATCCTAATCACCTTAAGAAGTTGGTTGTGGTGCCGCCAAACCTTCTTCAAAAGGCTGAACGATGACAAATCCTTCTCCGGAAAACTCCATTTGGAACGACTCCCCGCTTCCCCGCCCCAATAATGTTCTAAAACTGATGTCGGTACGGAATTCGGGTTGTAAATTACCTGACCATGCGACCGTCGCATTCGGATCTGTAATAACCGGTTCGCCCGGTTTGACCAGCAATGTTAATGGCTCGTAATGTGAGGTAATGGCCACTTTTCCTTTGCCTCTTAAGTTCACATTAAATAAGCCACCGGACATGACGCCCGCCATTTTCCGCATTAAATTAATATCCCATTCAATGGTTGGTTCGAAAGCAAGAAGATCATTCCCATTCACCGTAATGGATTCATTGTTCAAATCAAAAATCGTAATTTTCTTTCCTTGATCAGCTAAATAGAGTCGACCGTTTCCTGTCGCTTTCATGAGGGAAGTACCTTCCCCGGAAAATGCCTTTTTGAACATTTTCCCGAGACCATGCTCTAACATTCTTTCGCGTTCAAACTTGATCTGTCCGGCGTACGAAATCATCGATCCCGTTTTCGCCCATACAAGGTCTTTCAAGTTCACCTCTAATATTCTCGGTGTCTCTAGCTCGAAAAATTCATTTCCTCGTTCGTCTTGCTTCGTCTGGCGAATAAATTCATCAATGCTATATTTGCTCATCGACCCAATCCCCTTTCACATGCTACCTTTACATACGTATTATCTACAGGTAAGTTTCATGCTAAATGCGTATATTTACTTTGCTTGCACTGGATTGGAAATCGATCCCATGAAAAGAATCGTATTCGTTTCGTCATCTGTAATCGTAATGAAAAATGGACGATTCACTTCCATATGGAACGGCTGATTGATTGGCATGGAAGTTATCCCCATTTCAATGCCCGTTACAGCCGCTGCTTCGGTTCCTTCTTCATTCACATCGATGAATGTTTTTTGTTTTATATTTGTAATCGATACTGGTTCGTCTTCGTTAATCATATTCGTAAAGTTTGCGTTCCCACCAAATGCAGAGGTCATGCCTAAGCTTTTGAGCGCTTCGTTCAGAGAAGCTTCAAATTCCAATTGAAATTTCGGAAGGAGAATTGTACCTTTTTCTACTTCAAACTCTTTTTGCCAAGCTACCCAATTTTCTTTCGTTAGCATCGTTTTGAATTCATCCAGATTCGAGTGTTCTTTTGGAAGAAACACTTTCATACTCATTTCTCCCTCACCGTATGGCAGGCTGATTGCTTGAAAATCCTCATTTTCCAAGTAAGAAAACTCCTCTGTCATAGTCATTAGCGGGATTATTTTAACAGAACCATCTCGAATGTGGAATGGTCGGGATTTAGTTTCGTTCTTATCGAATTCATGCGTCCAACTCCCTTTAAAATAAATTGCGTTAATAAGAACTGCCACCAAATCGGCATCAAGTGGAGAATCGACAATTTTTTCGATCTTATCATTTGTCGCTTCTTTTACCCACTTATTAATCTGTTCGGGAGATTTACTGTCTGCGATGTCTATTTCAGCGATTTCTGCATTGAAATAATTCTTGTTGCTGTTTGCGAAATCCTTTTGGAATGTAAATTTGTCATTTAACCAGATGGAGTTCGCGATACTTAATTGAATATTTTCTACTTCTTTATTCAGAACAGACGTCATGGATGCATTGGCTTTGTTCAATTCTTCTATGTCTATTCCTTCTGAATGAAGAACCTGGGCAATTTCTTCTTTCGTTACACCGTCCGCGCCGTTATATATCATGGACAGTGCCATATATAAGCTTGTTGGCGAGATGAAAACATTATTATTTTCATCTGCTTCTACTTCATTTATAAGCTTGAATCCTAATTCATTTGCAGGCGACACAATTTTTTCATAGTCTTTTTCACCAAACGCTACGTCATTTGAAATTTCAATCCCTCCTGATTTATTTTCTGTTCCACAACCCGTTATGACAACAAGTAGACTTGCGAGGATAATCATACGTATTTTTTTCAACGTGTTCACCTTCCTTATATTCCGATTAGACTGCAATTGGTTAGGAAAAGTTACACAATTTGAAAAGCTGACCCAAAGTTCTTTTGGATCAGCTACTCATTTATGCTTAAGCGTATTCCTTCACAAACTCTTCAATGACTACGCCGCGCTTTTTCAATTCCTCTATATAAGGTGCTCCTGGGACAATTTTTTCAGGCGGATAAACACCTCTTTTTGAAATTTTACCCGTACCAATCATTTGCGCGACAATCGACATCGTATTCGCTGTCGCTCTTGCCATCGCTGTTACATTTTGTGTTGTATCTTTCTCTGTAACTAAATCATATTCATAAGTCACCGGCAAACCATCTTTTTCCCCGCTCACCAATACGCGTAGAAGTACCGCATCCGACTTATCCCCGAGTCGAAGTTGCGGTGCTAATTGTTCTCTCATAACATCTCTCACTTTGACCTGCTTACCGTCAACAGTCACCTTATTATCCCGACTGAGCAACCCTAAATCGACAAGTAACTGAAATTTTTCAGCGTGACCTTTATAACGAATCGTTTTATATTCTAATGTTTCTACGTGAGAAAATGATTCAGTTAACGTCGATGTACCGCCGGATGTATGGAAGGCTTCGAGTTCGCCGTATTTATCAAATTCAATCATTTCAATTTCAGATAGTGATGCAATTTCTTTCAGTTTACCGTCGCGAATTACATGTGAAGAATCCGTATAATGATCAAAAACACCTTCCAGCGAAAAGACGACATTATAATTTAATGGCGGTTCTGGATTGACTGGTATCCCACCGACATATAATTTAATCAGTTTGACTTGATCAAGTTTTTCGGCACCGTAACCCGTAAGTATGTTAATCATACCCGGCGCAACGCCCAAATCCGGGATAATCGTTACCCCTTTTTCTATTGCTTTTTCTTTTAACGCAAGTACAGCTTCAGTCGCCCCACCGATATGGCCCCCCAGGTCAATCGAATGAACCCCTCTTTCAATGGCTATCCTTGCAACTTTTTCATTAAACGTATAGAAAAGCGCGTTTACGACAACATCCCCAAGTGCAATAACATCACCTAATTGCTCATCGTTTGTTGCGTCCAGTAGCAATATATCTAGTTTTTCAGACATGAGTTCTTCCGCAAAGTCCTCAGCCTGACGGACATTCAAATCTGCTAAGTACACTTTCGAGACGTCTTCGCTTTTCACCAAGTCGCGTGCTGTTTCTTTCCCCATTAAACCTGCACCTAGAACGACTACTTTCATTCTCCCATCCCCTTACGTCTGTTTAATATCCCTATTCCTATGCTATGAAAAACGAACCAAAACGGATTATTCCAACCGCTTATGAATTATCAATTTGCGCGCGTTGCAACTTACCGCTAAAGTCTACGTAAATACTTTTCCATTCTGTAAAGACGTCGAGTGCAGCAACGCCTGAATCGCGGTGACCATTTCCAGTCCCTTTCGTCCCGCCGAATGGCAGATGAATTTCCGCGCCTGTTGTTCCTGCGTTGACATATACGATGCCCGTGTCTAAATCCCGTTGTGCTCTGAATATCTTATTGACATCGCGCGAGAAAATAGAACTTGAAAGGCCATAAACGACACTATTATTTACCTCAATCGCTTCTTCTAAACTTTCAACTTCAATGAGCGACACGACTGGGCCAAATATTTCTTCTTGGGCAATACGGCTATCCCATTTCACGTCTGTGAATAAAGTCGGTTCAAAATAATGGCCATTCGCTAGGTCGCCGTCTGTTAATACGTTTCCACCAACTAAAAGTTTAGCGCCTTCATCTTTTCCAATTTCTACATAGCTTGAAATTTTATCAAGCGCTTTTTCGTTAATGACAGGACCAATTTTTACGGATTCATCTAACCCGTTTCCGATTGTCAGGTGTTTCATTTGTTCTAATAGCTTTTGTTCAAGTTCTTCTTTGACGTCTTTATGGACGATGACTCGGCTACATGCCGTGCATCGTTGACCCGCCGTACCGAATGCGCTCCACAGAATCCCTTCAACCGCGAGATCGACATCCGCATCGTCCATGACGATAACCGCATTTTTCCCACCCATTTCAAGGGACACTTTCTTTAAATGACGACCGCCCGTTTCAGCTACATGGCGTCCTGTTTCCGTCGATCCTGTGAATGAAATAACCCGAACATCCGGATGCTCAATCATCGCAGTCCCCACATCTGATCCCGAACCAAAAACAATATTGGCGACACCTTCGGGAAGACCGACTTCATCAAAGATTAGCCCCATTTCGTAAGCCATCATCGGTGTTTCCGTTGCTGGTTTCCAGATGAATGTGTTGCCCGCAACGATTGCCGGGAAGGATTTCCACGTTGCAATTGCGACCGGAAAATTCCACGGCGTAATAAGTCCAACGACACCAATCGGCGCACGGACGCTCATTGCAAATTTATCTTGCAGTTCAGACGGAACCGTTTCCCCGAAAAGCCGTCTGCCTTCGCCTGCCATATAAAACGCCATGTCTATACCTTCTTGCACTTCGCCACGAGCTTCTTCAATCACTTTCCCCATCTCAGTTGTGAGCACCTGCGCTAAATGTTCTTTTTTCTCGATCATAATGCGTCCAATTTCATATAGGAAATCAGCACGTTTTGGTGCCGGTACAAGCGCCCACTTCTTTTGCGCTTTCTTCGCCGCCGCAACTGCTTGATTCACATCTTCTTTTGTCGACAACCTAACTTGGGCTACTTCTTCCCCATTCGCTGGGTTTTTCACGGCAGTATATCTTGCATCCCCAGATTCCTGCCAAGCTCCCCCGATATAGTTATTCAATTGCATGATAAACATTCCCCTTTCTTTTCTGTATTACAAAAACTGCATGAAAACGCTTACAACTTTACTATTTCGACAACTTTCCAAGAAATCCTTTTAAAATATGGAAATAATTTAGCGGAAATCAGCCCAAACGACCAATGTGGCCGTCAAAGCGATTAAAGCGCACGCACAAACGCCTATACACATACTCCAAACGCCCAATAACGGATTCGAAACGACTAAAGCACACAAACAAACGACCAAACACCACAACGAACCAATAAAGAAAAAACCTTCTAGCAGTCATACAACTACTAGAAGGTCTACCCTATTCACAACAAACTTCAAATATGAAAGGCGCTCTGGAAACCTAGGTGCATTTAAGCATCCTGTGCAATGCGTCCGATGTTTTTACCCATTTCCACGATAAACTCTTGAATTTTGCCCGATTGATTTGTCACCGAACTAACGGAGACATCAAATAGTTTGGACAATTCACTTTGGGTCATCGAGTAGTCGCCAAACATATTGAATTCAAGAAGCGCGTGTAAAAACGCTGCTGCTATTACTTCAGGTTTTTTAAAGTTAGGTTGTTTTTCGTATAAATACGTCACGATAATATTTCCCATTAACTCCGGATGGTCTGCTTCGATTTTCAAAAACTCGAGTCTTTCATAGAATATATCCACCGCTTCTTGTTGGATATCTGTCAGTTCGCCTTTCAATAAATCCACGACAGAACCCTCTGATTTGGAAAGTATATTGTGATAGATATCAATCATATGCGCTTTATAAAAGTCAATACGATTACCAAATCCGCTTGACTCTGCAAGTGTTGAAATTTCATTGGCCAGACTATGATTCCCGTCTTTAACGAACAGAAGCGAGTTTATGATGAAAATCCCGTTTTTCTGATTACGTTCATCACGCAAGGCAACCCCAAACACGACACTGTCCTTTTCAACAGGCATATCTGGTTGTTTTTCGAGATAATACGTCTCGTCCCCCAACACTTCTTCAATAGCTACTAATCCATTTTCTTCTCCAGTTATATTCCCCAGTAGAATGATTGGTTCTTGCCAGGTCTTTACAACCGAACGAACTGCGCTTCGAATTGGATCATTTAATACTTTTATTAAATAACGTTTCCATAAGTCTTGACGGGCAACGTAAAAGAAATACTCGCTCACTGCATACTCAATTTCTTTTGCGTCCCAAAAACCGTTTAGTTTAGTCGTCCACTCTCTATGAAAAATTTCATATTCCGCATGGACTGCAGGTGTAATTGGTTGTTCATACATTCCAGCGAGAATGCGTTGCAATTCTTCCTCAACGAGTGTATCAATCGATACTTCGTTTTTAGCTATGCAACATCTTTTATATTTTCTTCCACTTCCACAAGGACATGGATCATTTCTTTGTATCATACCTACCGCTCCTTTAACTCTTGTGCTTTCCTACTATACCAGAAAACAAAAAGCTCCGCATTGGTTTACTAACCTTTACAGAGCTTTTAGTCCAAAAAAATTATTTAGTTTGCACTTCATTTTTAGGCGGGGCGACACGTTTAATGAAAAACGTTAATACTAAAGCCCCTACCGCAACGATAGTTGAAATGAAAAACGCGTAATTTATCCCATCGAGCATTGCTTGTGTTTCAAGTTGGTCTTTTAAAGCTTTAAGACCTTCTACTGTGGATGGTACATTGCCGGACGCTTTTGCCTCTGTAAAGAGTTTTGCGCCTGCTGATTCCATCCGTTTTGTCATAATTGTTAACAGGACCGCAGAACCAATCGCACCCGAAACTTGTTGCAAGGTACTATTCATTGCTGTTCCATGTGGGTTGGAAACCATCGGCAACTGATTCAATCCATTTGTCATGACCGGCATCATGACCATTGAAATTCCGAGCATGCGGACTGTGTAAAGCATCATGATATAGTAATAACCCGAATCCATTCCAAGTTTACTTAAGTAATAGGTTGTGACAATCGTGATGGTTAGACCAATTATCGCCATCGCACGTGCACCGTATTTATCAAACAATCGACCTGTTATTGGTGACATGATGCCCATTAATACTGCACCAGGCAGCATCAGTATTCCAGCATCAAAGGGTGAAATGCCTCGAACACTTTGAACATATAAAGGTGTTAGAATCATTGCTGAAAACATCGCGATTGAAAGAACAACTGAAATCGCTGAAGATAATGCAAACATCGGATGCTTATAGATTTTAAAGTCAAGCATCGGTTCATCCATCCGAATTTGACGAACGATGAATGCAGTAAGAGCTAGCGCGCCAATAATAATTGTTCCATATACGATTGGTGCTGACCAACCTTTGTCACCGGCGGAACTAAATCCGTACAACAATCCTCCAAACCCTATACTTGATAAAACGAGTGAGAATAAGTCGATTTTTACGTCGCGGTTTGGCGTGATATTGCGTAATTTAAAGATTGCATAAATCAGCGTAAACACCGCAAATGGGAGAACGATCCCGAATAAGGTTCTCCATGAATAATGTTCAATAATATAACCTGAAAGTGTCGGCCCGATAGCTGGTGCTGTAAACATGACGAGACCGAAAAGCCCCATCGCGGATCCTCTTTTTTCAACCGGGAAAGCAACAAGCATAATATTCATCAGTAACGGCATCATCATTGCCGAACCGGATGCTTGAATCATTCTAGCGACTACCAATAAACCAAAAGTTGGTGCAATAACAGCTACTAACGTACCTAATGAAAATAGGGACATCGCTGTGATGAATAATCTTCTATTTGTAAACTTCTGTATGAAAAAGGCACTCGCTGGAATCAAGATACCATTTACTAACATATAACCTGTCGTCAACCACTGCACTGCAGATGGCTTCACCTCAAACTCATCCATAATCGTAGGTAGTGCAATGTTCAATAACGTATTATTTAGGAATGCTATGAACGCGCCTACGAAAAGTATAGCCAGCATACCGTATGGAGGTTTCTCATGCATTTTTTTAATATCCAAATCCATCTATTTCCCCCACTTCTTTTATAATCACTTCTCCTATGTTATACTCACTGTATAATAAAATCAACTATTATATTCCAAGTTTTATTGGTTGTTGTTGCAAGTGGGTTTTCCGATATAAACAGAACTAGACTACGAGTCCAAAGGTGATAAAAATGATTGAACGAAAACGCAAGGTAATTGAAGTTGCAAAACAATTATTTATAGAAAAAGGATTTTCAGCTACATCTGTGCAAGACATTTTAGACGTTGCAAAGATTTCAAAAGGAACATTTTATAATTACTTTTCTTCAAAAAATGAGTGTCTAATTGCCATTTTAGAAAACGGAAGAGAAGAAACGAATATGCGCCGTCGTGAATTACTAGTCGGAAAAGACCTAGCTGATAAGACAATCCTTGCCGAACAAATTTCTGTTCGGCAACAAGTCAATCTAGATTTCAACCTCCTGCCTATTTTAGAGGCGATATTTTATTCAGCGGATGCTGAGCTACGCGCCTTCGCAAAAAAACAGCATCTAGCCGAGTTATCTTGGCTCTCAAAACGATTAGTAGATATATATGGACAGTCCGCTGTTCCATTCGCTGCAGATTGCGCTGTTATCATGCTCGGCATTATGCAACATATGACTCACGTACTTGCTGCTAATTTGAAAAAAGATTTCGATCCTAATGCACTAACTTTATTTACAATAAGACGGATTGACTCGATGATTCCCCATATGATTGAAAACAATGACAGCCTCCTTTTCGGAAGTAAATTCACAAATGCGAATGAATTAAGTTTGATTGACAGCGATCTGCTGATTCGTAATTTGAAGAAGTTCGAGAAGAAAATTCCTGTTGATCAAGATGCAAAACAGTATATTGAATTTATTATCGATGAAATCGCAAGCGAACAACCGCGTATTTCCCTGTTAGAGACAATCACACGCTCTTTTCGACAAGCTTTCATTAAGACACCATATGAACTTGAAACGAGAGAACTCGTAGCTAGTATTTGGGGGTATTTGGAAACACTGAAGTGAGTTTTTTAGGAATTCGAAAAGTATAGGTGTTTTCTTCTTTATTAGTAGTTTGCTTGCACATATACGACATTTGCTTGCACACAAATGATTTTGCTTGCAAGTCGGGACCTTTCAACCATGCAAAACCAATCGTCCGGAACGGAAATCGATGGTCTAAGCCAAAAGCGAGTACTTGACCAATAGAATCGTCAAGTACTCGCAATATAAAATCAGTTATTCACGTCTCCCACCACTTAACAACAACCAAATATAACGCGCCTCTTCTTCGCTCCCAGGCACAATCTCTTGAAGTCTCGGATATGGAATAGGCTTTGTTTTAAATGTCTGCAAATGCATCACATGACTATTCGCCTTCATTGCGTTTTGTAGCATTTCCTCCGCATTTTCCGAAGCGCCTTCTGACCCGTCATGTTCAAGCTTCCAATCCAAATATAAATACGTCGCGTCATGTCCAGAACCTTTTTCATAACGAATCAGTATTTCGGCAGCTTCTTCAAATCGTTTCGCATGAATTAAAGACGCAACCGCCTCATAACGCGCCCCTTGGTTATCGACTTTGTTCATCTTCAATAAATCCAAGAACAACGACGATGCCCCATCGTAATCTCCGTATGTAAACAAGTAGACACCATAACAAAAAGCAGCCCGCATAAACGGACGGTTCGGTATATTTTGCCACGGATTTTCGCCAGGCTCGAAAGTGCGACTCGCATTCTTGATTGCCCTTTCATATAATTCAATTGCACGTTCATGATTTGGTTCGATTTCCGCCTGCAATAAAAGCGCATCCGCATTATTGTTGTCCAACTCAATAGCGTTTTGCGCAAGCTTTCGGCGCTCTTCCTCAGTTTCCGCTTGATATGCCTCATACGCCAAAAGTTGAGCACGCCCCCCAGCTACTGTCGGTTTCCGTTCGGGTTGAACCACGCCGCCCGTTGTCATCGATGTTTCCCAAAGCGCCTTTTCAGTCGGTCGCGGATCCGTTCCGATATCGTAAATGCGCGCTGCGACTGGTTCATCGACACTATCCATCATATTCGCGTAGAGCGACGCTAACTCGTCTGCATAAACGGCGACGCTTGTTTCAGATGCCGCGAACTTTTCTACGATTGACGCTTGATCCATACCTGTCCCCCGTACGACCCCAATATCAACACCCGTTTTAACAGCTGCCGCGACAAAGTCTTCTTCGACCGTGACGCCTGGGTTTTCATTCAAGAAATAGGCAACGCCCAGTTTGTGCATGATCTCTCTTGCGTCTGCAGTTTGTTCTAAGTTACGCAACGCGGTATCTAACATCGTTAATGCGCTTAATTGCTCCTGGGCAAGGACCTCTTCGACAAGTTCGTTCATAGATGCCATACTTCTTTTAATGAAAAGTTCGTAAATATCAAGCGCGTGATCGATAATAAATTGATCCATCGTCTTCTTAGATACTGATTCTCTTAATTCGACCAATGATTTCTTAGTCTGCTTGCTCCACTTTGCTAAAAATAACATGGAAGAAACTGGAGCGATTGCATTTTTGCCTTTTCTCGAATCCCGAAGGACAACACCAAATAGCAATGTGCCTATATCAGCAGGCATCCCTTCGTTGCGAGTCATTTTAAAGGTTGAGTCATCGAATAATGTTTTCACATGAATAAAGTCCGTATCCGCTTCTGTAATTTCTGCCAACAGCATTAAAGGCTCGTCCCACTCTATCAACACATTCCTAACAACTTCTCTCTTTGTTCGGGCGAGTTGCTGAGCAATATAGGAATGCCAACCTTTGTTGTTTTTGATGAATAAATAAAATTCACTCGAAGCTTCTTCAACATGCTCTTTCTCCCAACTATCCGTCAAGCGGTTTGACCATTCCCTCATGAGTATGTTCATTTCTTCCTGTTCGAATTCGGTTGGGTAGTTATCGAAAAAACCTGTCAATACGTGATCTAATTCTTCATTGACAATCATGCCTATCAAATCTGTTTTTGTTGATCCGCAACATTTTTTATACTTTTTGCCACTACCGCAACGGCATGGATCATTACGTCCAATCATTAAAAACTTCCCCCTTCATTGCAAAGCCGTACCTATTTCCGTCTAATCGTTTGACCAGCGACGTCTACAACTTGCTTAACGGATTCGGCGACTAGACTTCCAATAAGCCGACTTGCTTCGCCCCAGAATCCATGACCCCGACGGATCAAGTCGTTAATAGCTCTTTCGCATAGTTGCTTGTCATGATGCAATTTATCTATCGTTGTTAAGCTGTAGTCTTTTATTTCATCAAGCATTTTCATTCTCTCTCCATACAATTCCGGAAAGAATTCGGAAAACGTCTCGTTTGCCAGCAACCGTTCGGTGTTTTCCGCCTTTTTAATCGCTTGGTAATAATAGGTCATTTGTTCTTCGATGATATATTGCAAGTTCAAATATTCTTCGATTTGCACGATATCTTTTCTTCGCACTTTTTGTGATTTGCAAAGTTTAATCGCGCGTTGAACATCGTATCTTCTTGAATGCCTTGTAGGATGGTAATCAAGAACCAACTCTGCTTCATCTGTTAAAGCTTCTGGATAAGCTTCGTAAAATAGAGTATTGAAGTTCGTCAGAATCGGTTTTATCTCACGCCTTGCAAGTCGGTCGTATGTATTTTTTGGATAATAACGTTCCAGCTGCGCTGCTTGCTTCTTCATCCTAATGATGTAGTTTCGAATGCCGAAAAAGTAAATCATACGCCCCCTCCTTCAAGTAATTTATTTGAAAATCATCGCTGCTTTAACTGCCTTTTGCCATCCTGTATATAACTCATCACGTCGACTCTGTTCCATTTCCGGTTCAAACGACTGATCCAATTGCCAATGTTTCTTTATTTCTGCACGGTCTTGCCAGAATCCTACAGCTAATCCCGCTAAATATGCCGCCCCGAGCGCTGTTGTTTCATCAATCACTGGTCGTTCAACCGGAACATTCAGCAAATCACTCTGGAATTGCATAAGAAGGTCATTTCTCACCGCGCCGCCGTCGACCCGCAATGTTTTTAACGTAATACCGGAATCAGCTTCCATCGCGTCTAATACATCTTTTGTTTGATAAGCGAGCGATTCCAATGTCGCGCGTATGAAATGCTCTTTGGATGTCCCCCGTGTCAGTCCAAATACTGCACCACGAACATCGCTATCCCAATACGGTGCACCTAGACCTACAAATGCAGGCACAACATACACACCTTCCGTCGATTCCACGCGAGTAGCGTATTGCTCAGTATCCGCTGAATCTCTGAACATCCGGAGTCCATCGCGCAACCATTGAATCGCAGAACCCGCCACGAAAATACTTCCTTCAAGCGCGTATTCAACTTTCCCATCAATGCCCCACGCAATCGTCGTCAGTAAACCATGCGCCGACTTAACTGCATCTTCTCCCGTATTCATCAACATGAAACAGCCAGTCCCATAAGTATTTTTCACCATGCCGCTTTCAAAGCAATTTTGACCAAACAAAGACGCATGCTGATCTCCTGCAATTCCCGCTATAGGCGCATTATGGCCGAAGAAGTGAATATTGTCTGTATAACCGTAGATTTCAGAAGATGATTTAACTTCCGGCAGCATTGACGCAGGTACGTCTAACAACTTTAATAGCTCTTCATCCCATTTTAACTCATAAATATTATACATTAAGGTCCTAGAAGCATTCGTATAATCGGTGACATGCTCTTTCCCACCGGATAGTTTCCAAACAAGCCATGTGTCTATAGTTCCAAAGAGCAAGTCGCCTCGGACTGCTTTTTCTCTTGCACCTTCCACATTATCTAAAATCCACTTCACTTTGGTCCCGGAGAAATAAGCGTCGATGAGTAGACCTGTTTTGTCGCGAACTGTATCATTATGTCCGGCCGCTATCAATTGATCACAGATTTCTGCTGTCTGTCTTGATTGCCAAACGATTGCATTGTAGACGGGGATGCCTGTATTTTTATCCCAGACGACGGTTGTTTCTCGTTGATTTGTAATCCCGATTCCTTCTATTTGCTCTGCAACAATATTGTTTTCCGATAACACACTTGCAATCACTGCTAAAATTGAACTCCAGATTTCGTTTGCGTTATGTTCGACCCATCCAGATTTCGGAAAATATTGTTTAAATTCTTTTTGAGAGGTATGGACATTTTCTCCTTTTTTATTGAACAAAATTGCCCGCGAGCTTGTCGTACCTTGATCGAGTGCTAGAATGTACTTTTCTTTCATACTTTCTCCCTCATTTCATTCGAATAAATGCGTTACTATCATTATCTTCTAATTCATCTTACAATACAAAAAAATAGTAGCAACTTGGTGACTAGATTCCAAGTCGCTACCTATATGTGAAGTAATTGGGGGGACATTATGTCGGGACTTCCACTGGTTTTGTTTCCACTAGAGCCGCTCCAGCCTCGGCTTCTTTTCCTTTTTCAAATAGTTTCCTAAATCGAGAGGAAACGCCCAATAGTTTTTGTTGTAAATCCATTGCGGGTTCCAATCCAGTGATGCTCATTTGATAGGAACGTACCATCGCAATCGTCACAATCGGATCGACGAGCGCTCTTTTTATCGCTACCGTAAACACATAGGCCCCTACAAGTGCAATAAAGCCCAAGAATGTTCCCAAGCCGGGGGTATTGGCTGATATTAGTTTGGAGATTCCCATAAACGGAAGCGCGAAAACGAGAAATGTGATAATGCTGAAAGCGTAAATACCAGCGACAGCACCTGTTGCTGTTTTAAGTATGCCTTTCCAACTCTGTGCATATAGAACAACACCATCTGATGCAGACTTCCAAACTGTTTCTTCCCGTTTTTCATTTTTCCGCAAAATGATATAACTGACAACAGCTTCATCGATATAATTCAAGCTTACTGACATAATCGCGTTGAGTATGCCGATAATGTTTTTTGCCCCAGGAACGAAACTAAAAGCCTCTCCAACGCACAACGTCCATCGTTGAATTTGTTTTACAGCCCCGTGAATCGCTTTATCGACGACAAAAGCTACGTTCGCTGATCCGAAGTTTTGCTTTACTTGCTCTTTTCCGTACGCGATTTGTCCTTTGCCTTCTGGGATTGTGCCCGTTTTCAATAACTCGACAACGACTGATATATGGGCAACTTTAACCATATACAACACGTATCGCTCCAAAAATCTGAGTCCACCGTAGATGACACTGAATGCCAATAACATCACGATGAGGAACGCGGCGGAACTTTCACCAAAAATTTTCAAAAGCAAAAACCCAATTCCAATCATGATGGCTAAAAAAATCAATGCTGCAATGACAAATAGTCCATAAATTGCGACCCGGGCAAATAAAAACGGCAATGTCCGATTCACTAACTTCATGACAGACAACCCAAATCCTCCTTCATTCGATTTCAATTCCACGATAATCCTATATTCTTCATTGTTTCGGAGTTGAATGTTCTTCTGCAAACTTGCCAATGACCGGGAGATTGATAACTTTTCCCTTGTAAGCCCAAACCGCCATAAAAATTAATAAAACGGTTGATGCCGGCATGATCAAAAAGTAAAACGGTCCACTAATTAACAAGCCTAACATTCCTAGTTTCATGAACGATAACAGCCCCGTCAAAATTCCGACTGCTATACTAGCAACAATGACAACAATGGATAACATAATCACTTGCAAAGCATGAAAACGAACGACCTTATTTTCTTTTTCAATAAAGAAAAATATTAGTCCAATGATCGGAAGATGGCAGAGCGCGGCTGCAATATTCTCCTCAAGCCCAACAGATGTCGACTTCTTTTCGACTGTTTCCACGGTTGCAGCCGTCTCGACTGATTCTTCTTTGAAAACTGGCGTCTGATTTTCCGAACCAACATGCTCGTTATTTGTCATTTACGTTCCTCCTTCCATTCAATTAATTTAAATTATATAAGTTGAAGGTTAAGTTAAGGTAAAGGTTAAAACTAATTTCTAGTTAATTCGATGAGGCGAATTTGTATCCGAAACCCCTAGCCGTTTGAATGTATTTCGGAGTCGTTGGATCGACCTCCAACTTTCTCCGCAAATTGCTAATATGCACCTTAACCGTTTGCGGGCTGCCCTCAGAATAATACCCCCAAATATGGTCATACAATTGTTCAGCCGGCCAAATCCGATTAGGTTCTTTTGCCATTAATGAAAGCAATTGAAATTCTTTACTGGAAAGACGCACTTTCTTACCGCGTACAGTAAGCTCGCATTTCAGCAAATCAATTACAATATCATCGAATTGAATAATCGATCCCGCCACGCTTTCCGCGTCCATTTTCACCCACTTTTTCCGTCTGAAAACAGCTTCAATCCGAGCTTCCAACTCGTGAAAGTCAAAGGGTTTTGTGATAAAGTCATCCGCGCCGATTTCAATCCCTTCGATGCGGTCCGATAATTCTTTTTTACAGCTCACAAATAAAATCGGAACATTAGAAAATAACCGAATTTCTTTGCAGGCTTCAAAACCATCCATTCCAGGCATTTCAATATCCAGTAATATTAAATCGATATCGCCTTTTCGAGCAGCCTTGATTGCTTCCAACCCACTCCCCGCATTTTGTACGCTATATGCTTTTTTTATCAAATAGAGTTGAATAAGTTCACGTATTCCAGCTTCATCATCGACAACTAAAATTCGTTCCCCCGCCATATCGAGCCCTCCACTCCGCCATTACTTGTTCGTAAAGGTAATTCAATTGTAAATACCGTCCCCTCTCCCATTTCACTTACGACTTCAATTGTTCCGTTATGAAGGACAATAATCTCCTTCGTAATTGCAAGACCTAACCCCGTGCCATTCGACTCACTATTTGTTGAATGATTTGCGCCTTGATAAAAGCGCTCGAAAATGAATGGCAAACTCTCTTTCGGAATTCCACAACCATTATCTGAAATATGGATACGTACTTTCCAATCCCATTCGGTCTTCATATCCTGGATGATTTCCGCGGATAATTTAATTTCTCCTGTACTTGGCAAGGTGTGTTTCACGGCATTCCAAATGACATTCGAAAATGCTTGACTCAATCGCTCGACATCGCCAGTTATTACCGCTCTGTGATCCGAAAGGTTTGTCGACACGAACTTTCTGCCACTTCGTTGCAAGTCAAATGACAAACCATCCGTAAGCTGTTCAAACCATTTATTAAATGCAATTTCTTTGAAATTAATGCTTATATGCGCCGATTTTAATTTTGAAAGCTCAAATAAGTCTTTCGTTAATCGATTTAGCATATTTAATTTCTGTTGAACCATTTCTAAATATCGCGGATTATTTTCTTGTATTAATCCCTCTTGCACAGCTTGAATATAGTTTTGAATTAAAGTGATGGGTGTCGCAAGTTCGTGCGAAATACTCGATAATAATAATGTTCTAGACTCTTCCATATTCTTCAATTCTTCATTCACACTCAGAAGATCTGCGTTCGTCTCTTCAAGCGCAGAAGTTCGCTCTTTTACGATTTCTCCGAGTGAACGATTTATCGCGGTGAGTTCTTTGTTTAATTTACTTAAGTTAATAAGCGTTTCAACGCGCGCAATTAACTCTTCCTTGTCACATGGTTTTGCTAAATAATCATTTGCCCCCATTTCAAATGCCGTCACTTTATCGTATAGTTGAGTTTTTGCCGTTAACATTAAAATGGGCAGTTCGGTTAAACTGTGGCGCATTCTTAACTCTTTTGTCACTTCAAAGCCGGAAAGCTTAGGCATCATGACGTCTAAAATCAGGAGATCAAAATCTTCCTTTTCAACAATAGCGAGCACTTCTTCACCGTTCAATGCAGCGACAACTTGATAGCCTTCTAATGAGAGATTATTAATAAGAACTTGTAAATTTACCGGTTCATCGTCCGCAATGAGAATTTTCGCTGTTGTTTCCCTACTTGAATGGGATGGCAACTTTTCTATAGGTGCGCTGGGTACAAATGTGTCGATAAATCCATCCGTTGCCACACTACTTGCGACTTCATCTTCCACAACGCTTTCTTCATGTATCGGTAGCGTGAAACTGAATGTCGAGCCAATACCGAGCGTTGAAATCACTTCAATTTCGCCCGCTAATAGTTCAACAAGTTTTTTTGTAATGCTCAGTCCAATCCCGGTTCCTCCAACTTCCCTCATGTCCGTGTCATCAACTTGGTGAAAGGAATTAAAGATTGACTCCAAATCACTTTCGGGAATGCCTTTTCCGGTATCTGCAATTGAGATTTTTAATTGGTTATCAAACCGTTCGGCAGAAACTGAGATATCCCCGTGGTCCGTATATTTAATCGCATTCCCGATTAAGTTGTACAAAATCTGAATCAGCCGATCTTGATCTGCGCGCACATTTGGTATTGATTTTTGAATTTTATTTGTAATGTTAATAGGTTTTCCCGTTACGAGTGGGTTGCAAATGGCAAGTACGATATTAATTATTTCGTATAACTTAACTTGCTGCACCTTCACTTCGATAGAGTTATGTTTCAATTTCGAGAAGTCAAGAATATCATTAACTAGATTGGTCAAACGCTTACCACTGCTACTAATCATTGAAAGTTGTCGATCCATCGAATTTGTAATCTCCCCTTCGACTCCGTCTCGAAGAGATTCAGCAATACCAATAATGCCATAAAGCGGTGTTCGTAATTCATGCGAAGTGATGGCAAGAAACTCATCTTTTATTGCATCGGCACGCTTAAGACTCTCTACCGCTTCAGCTTGACTCCTTCTTGCCTGTAGTTCAGCGGACTCCTTTTCAAGTCGCAATATATTGATACGGTCAGCCAGACCAAGCGATAAAAGAATGACTTCAAGTATTGCCGATATTTGAACAGCGTACTTCGACCAGAAATTAAGGGGAATATAAGCGCCATCTGCTAATGCCGAAATCGCAATCCCTAAAATGAAAATAATCCATGCGATTAGAAAGAAACGTGCCTGCCGAGCGCCTTTTTGCAAACAAATGAATCCCACCACGATAATCGTGAAAATGGATATAAGCATGAGAGGAATGATAATATTTAACGCAATCTTATAAGATATGAAAAAAACGATGAAAAGGTTCAATGCATTTAATGCCATGATGAGTTGACCGATTATTTTAAAACGAGGATAATAGCGATTTGTATCAAGAAAGCTTTCAGTGAACAAAATACAGGCAATGATACCGAAATGAATAAATACAATCGCCGAACGATGATTGAACCAGGGAAGATCCGGCCAAACGTATTGGAAACCAATGCCATTCATTGCCGCATTTGAAAAAATAGAACCTGAGATAACCAGCACATAATATAAATAACTTCGATGATGCAAACTGAAGTAAAGAAACAGGTTATACAGCATCATCGCGATAAGCGCACCGTAAAAAATCCCTAAATAAATAAACTCCATTTGAGTCTTCTTAATGAATGCTTCTTTTTCCCATAATATTATTGGGAGTTGCATAGACCCTCCCGTTTCAACACGAAGAAAAAATCGTTTTGATTCGCCTGGTTGGATTTTCAAATCGAATACATGATTTCGATGGGAAACTTTTCGGTGATGAAATGGGTAAGTTTGGCCAAGTTTTATTTCTTCATAGTCACCCGTAATCATCTCGCTATAGCTCGTAACCCTTTCAAGTGGCGGGTAACTGATTTCCAGATACCAATCCTCCATATCGGATGTATTTTCTAGTTGAAAAACTGCCCAATAGACAGAATCGATATATCCGAAATTAGGAATTCCCTTTTTAGTTTGCGTGAATCGACCTAAGTTTTCTACCATAGCCATATCATCAATTGTTAATGCTTTTTCTTTATCTTGTAGAATCATCATTTTCTCGTAAACTTTTATTTCTTTACTTGTAGAAGTAATTGTAATTAAGTCGCCATCTTCGCTATATGAATGCGTGTGGTGGCTAAATGTAAAGAATACGAGTATTAGAAAGAGGATTATCCCGCTTTTGATTCCTTTTATTATCATTTAGTCATCCCTCGCATATGTGGATTAGAGTATTCAGAAAGTTATATTAATTATACATCATATATACTATTATGAAAGGTGTCACTGAACATATACCCAAACATGATCTACTATCACTATTTACACATACTCAAAACCCTTTCTAGAATCAGAAAGGGTTATTATTCTCTTTAACTTAAAATTTTCTGGATACGTTTATCTGAATATCCGTTTTCGTGTTATCAATTTTCTCCACGCCAATGCTTACGATTGTATCTTCGTCTGTATAACTTAAGTAGCCTTGAGTTGCAACGCCTTCATTTTGAGTAATTGTAAAATTATTTGCTTCTGCATACGCTACAAATGCATTGTAATGATCCGCCCACATGCCAGCGACTTCATAAGCTGCTGCGCTATTACTGGCAGCATCAAAATTTTCCATCACCACAAATAGTGTTTTAGCACATTCCGCTAACGGAAAGTCTTCCGGCAACAGACTTAAGGACGTGTAATATTCATCCGAACATTTACCATGACCTTTTTCAGTCAAATTAAGAAAGGAATCAGTCACCTTGTACTGAATAATAGGTGTTTCACGATATTGTATACTCGTCAACAGCGAATCAGAATCTGCATCTTCATTGGTCACGGTAATTTGTATACCCTTTTTCTTAGCTGTGAGGACGCCCACTTCATCTTTTGTAATTGTATAGCCTAAATTTGAAAAGAAAGACTTAGCATGCTCGTGTTCTTCTTGAAGCGAGCCGAAATTCTGATATTGCGCGGTAATCATTCGTGAGTTAGCCTCGTGATCTTCGACAATTTCAAAAACTGTAATATAAGCACATTCCGGAATTGGAAATCCGGTTGGAAGCCGGTTTTTTAGTAGATAGAATTCATGCGCACAACCACCCAAACCTTCCATACCAGCAAAGCCTGCATCTTCATCCTCTTCATTATCGTTATTAGTTACGGGATCTTCACTTTCCGCGTCTTCATCCGTAGCTCCTTCTTCATTAGTCGTTTTTCCTTTCACCTTTCCCTTTCCAACACTTTCTTTCCCTATTTCAATATCGTCAACAACCCCGTCATCTTCAGCCGGAATAATCGTGAGCCCATCAGCCGAGATTTCGATGCTCCCCCCATCCGTCAACGGAATTGACACACAACCTGATATCAACAGAATGGCTAGAAATGTCGACATTAACGTCAGTATTCTTTTCATTTACTTCGTCTCCATTCCTTCATTATTCATCCCGCGGTTCGTCGTAGTGATAAAGAACCAACCTAACCTCTACTAACTCTGCATCATCATCTCTGTCCATTTGTTCAATATATATTGTCACATCATATTCCGACGTTTTTCCTTCTATCCTTGCAGACAATCGTTCTGCTTTTTCGCTCTTATTAAGCGGGCCAAATCCAACGTTCTCCAAATAATCTTTGTATAAATCAGAGGTGTCTGCCCAGTAGCCTTCAACTATAAAAGTAGCATCTAATGTCGCTGCTTTATAACCGTCATAATATCCATCTGTCACGGTTTCGATTTTCGTACAGTCGGGCAATGGAAAATTCGGTGGTGCTAATTCTGCTAGTTGTTTGAGTGCTCTTTCATTCCCTCTAGTATCTTCTATAGGCTCAACGCAACTAGTTGGGCCGTTCACCACTTCTTCAGACTCATCATCCACTGTTCCCACATCTTCATCTGTTGCATCGTCTCCGTTTGTTTCATCTTCTGTACCATCTACGCCCTCTGCCACATCTTCTTCACCTGTATCAATATTGCCGCCGTCCTTCGATACTTCCAACTTCCCGCCGTCACCAAGCGGAATCGATATGCAACCCGCCAATAATATACTTAAAAATAAAACACCCAATAATATACTCATTTTCTTCAATACTTGCACCCCCAAAATTCTATTCCTCCATACTCTATTCAATGAAGGTTAAGAATCGGTTAAGTTGAAGGTATTATTTGAGTTTTATAGAAAAAAAGGCGAAAAACTGTAGGAAACTGTGGTTTGGTCGTTTGAGAGACTGGTTTAGTCTTTTCGGTAGACGGCATAGTCGTTTGAGCTTCTACTATGGACGAATCCAACGTCTCTTTAGTCGTTTCAACAGCCTCTTTGGTCGTTTCACCCAAATAAAAAATACACCCTACATATGTAAGGTGTATAAACATTTATTTAGCTTGATTAAAAACGTCAATATTCTTTTTTGCGCGTTCAAAACAGTTTTTTCCGTAGGAGCCGAAGTCGTCACCTATTTCTTCTTTGAAAAGAGTCCATAAGCTCCATAGATAGTCTTGGAATATTTTATGTAACAGCATTCTTTCCTTTTCTGATACAGTCGCTTCTCTCTGAAAATACTGTCGGACAAAAAACGCTTCCTCTGTTTCCGAAAGTTTAGCGCCTAATGCGTGTGCGGCAATATCCCACATTGGATCAAACATCCCACTATATTCCCAGTCAATCAAGTACACTTTATCTTCTTCATCGCTCATGATGAAATTGGAACAAGCCGGATCTATATGGCAAGGAGTTTCCACTATGTTTTGGTTATTAAAGTACGCCTGCAGTGAAATGACTTCACTTTTCACTTCATCAAATCCATTAAATAATTCCGCCCCTGCTTCAAGCGCAAGTTTTTCGAAATTCGCCATCATCTCGAACAGTTCAAATCGATTACTCATTTTCCGATTTGAATTATGCACAGTTCTGAAGACATCCGCGACCTTTATTAACATTTTTTCCTCACTGGCAATTTCAGGTGTCAGTGTGGAAGCGTTTACAATTTTCTTCGTAATTTTTAATCCATTTTCTAAATTGAAGTAACGTAGTGCTGGATTTATGCCGAGCGAAGATGCATATTCCAGATTCTCTTTTTCAATTCTTCTATCGATGAATTCCTCTGTGCCATTCCCTGGTATTCGGACGATGAAATTAGTCGAATCGATTGTGACTAAGTAATTTAAATTTGTCATCCCGCCTGTTGTTTGGATATTTTCTATTTTTGCATCCGGCAATTGAAGCGCTTCTCTTATTAGATCCACTAGTTTTTCCAAATCGCAACCCCCCCATGTTTTCCTAACGGTGAAAACAAGGCGCACCCTTGCCCGATTCCCGCTTCACCTATGAATTACCCTATTGTTACCTGTTCGTTTATTGACTTAAGTGCGGATAAAATACTTAATGCCGTTAAATAACTCGTTTTCGCATTACCTTCAGATGGATTGTTTTGGACTGTTATAGAAACTTCCCCAAAAACACCTTCAGCATAGATTTCATGATGTTTTTATTTACTGCTGGATCTGCAATAATTTCCACTGAAGTTTTTTCAATTCCAATCCCTGCCAAGGAAAGAACGATAGCTACATTCGCATTTTGCGGGTATTTTTGAATCGCATCTTTAGCAGACCCTTCAAATAAAACGGTTTCTTTATTGTATTGTTCATTGGAGAAAGCCGTGAAAGGTTTTCTCGATACTAAGGAAACTGTATTTAATCCGCCCATAATATTCGCAGTCTTGATCACGTCTAATCCACCGATTGCGCCTGAAGGCAGAAAAATTTTCGTACCATTGACCTTTGATGCGGATTGCAGTTCTTGATATAAGGTTAGGTTCGCTAAAGCACCGATGCTGATTAGCAGTAAATCTTTTTGCTCAACAATCCGAATCGCATACTCATTCACCGTTTGGATATTGGCGCATTCTACTACCAAGTCTATACCCGATTGCAGGAACTGATTTAAATCTTGATAAGTCTTGAATCCGTAGATTTCCGACAGACTTTGTAATTTCATCCTGCGACTAGCCCGTTCATCAAAAACCGAACAAACTTGATAATTCGGCAACAGTTTTTCTTCGTTCAGCTTTTCCAATAAAAACTTCCCAATCGATCCACAACCGATTAACCCGATTTTCAATTCACACACCCCTGAATCCCACATATTAACAATAGTCTGTATCTATTATATCATATTGTCTATGTGTAAAGTTTGCCGCCAATAGATAAAAACTACCCAACCCTATTACAGGTCAGGTAGTTATTTTGTTAAAAGTTTTGAACATTTTTTGTATTTTGTCCCATGCACTCGCTTAACTTTCGCAGATCAAAATTGCCACCGCTCACGATTACGCCCGTTTTTTCAGATGAAAACGGGAGTCTTTTATTCACCACAGCTGCAATTGCTGCTGCTGCGGCGCCTTCAACGAGCAACTTTTCTCTTTCTAGCATAAAGAGGATTGTTGAAGTGATTTCCTGTTCTGTCACTGTAACAATATCATCCACATAATTGCGGATAATATCCACAGTTAACTTTCCAGGTTCTTTCACACAAATCCCCTCTGCAATTGTCGGTAAGAATGGGAGGTTTTTGTTTCGAACCCCTTTAAATGCATGCGCAATTGCTGGTGAATTCGATGCTTGAACTCCAATGACTTTCACACTTGGACGAATTGTTTTGACTGCAAGCGCAGTTCCCGCGAGCAAACCTCCGCCCCCTGCCGGAACGACAATCGTATCCATTTCAGGTCGCTGTTGCAACATCTCCATGGCAACGGTCGCCTGCCCTTCTACAATTGCTAGATCATCGAAAGGGTGAATGAAGCTTGCACCGGATACAAATTGTTCTTCGCGCGCCGCAATGTATGCTTCGTCAAAGTTTTGCCCGACCAATTTTACGGTGGCACCGTATTTTCGGGTTGCATTAATCTTCGTATCCGGCGTTGTTTTAGGCATGTATATCGTTACCGGAATACCTCTTTCACGGCCCGCAAGCGCGACGCCCTGCGCATGGTTTCCGGCCGATGCCGCAATTAATCCACGTGAACACTCTTCATCACTCAGTTTCGAAACCTTATTAAAAGCGCCTCGAATTTTAAATGAACCGGTTCTTTGGAGGTTTTCCAGTTTTAAATAAACGGTTGAGTCCGTCCATTCATTTATTGTCCTGGACTCTTTGCAAGGCGTTCTGTGAACAACATCTGTTAATGTTTCAAATGCTTCGAATAAACCTGCTGTGCTATAATCCCCAACGACACCATCTCCTTTATTAATAGGGGTATTGGTCTAATTTAAACCAATTGTTTTTGTTTATCTTCAAATGCTTTTATTTTATCTTCATATTGGAAAGTTAATTCAATTTCATCCCAACCGTTTAACAACATTTGTTTATAGTAGGGATCAATCGAAAACGAATAAGTTTTACCATCTTCGGTCGTAACCGTTTGTTTTTCCAAATTCACTTGAACAGAATAAGGTGCTTGCTGACCTTTTTCAAGGATGTGTTCAACCTCGGCTACCGCTAATGGAATCGGAAGCAAACCATTTTTCATGCAGTTGTTATAAAAAATATCCGCAAAACTTGGTGCGATGACAACGTTAAATCCATAATCCAATAGTGACCACGGCGCATGCTCTCTAGATGATCCGCAACCGAAGTTTTCATGGGCAACTAGGACTTTGGAGTCTTTAAACCGTTTGTCATTCAATACAAAACCTTTTCTTTCATTGCCTTCCGCATCGAAACGCCAGTGGTAAAATAAATACTTTCCGAATCCGGTTCGCTCGATACGCCTTAAGAATTCTTTAGAAATAATTTGGTCCGTATCGACGTTGGTTCGATCAAGCGGCGTAATGACACTTTCCACTTTATTAATTGGTTCCATTTGATTAACCCCCTTTAACACTTAAGCATGAACCGCATTCATTTCACGCACATCTACGAAACGGCCTTTAACTGCAGCTGCGGCAGCCATTGCCGGACTCATCAAGTGAGTTCGTGAACCCGCGCCTTGTCTACCTTCAAAGTTACGGTTGGATGTTGAAGCACATCGCTCACCTGCAGGGACAACATCATCATTCATCGCTAAACACATGCTGCAACCAGATTCGCGCCATTCGAAGCCTGCTTCTAGGAATACTTTGTCTAATCCCTCATCTTCAGCTTGTTTTTTTACCGTGCGGGATCCTGGTACGACAATTGCGGTCACTGATTGATGAACCTTTTGACCTTCTATCACTTTTGCCGCGGCGCGTAAATCACTTAGCCTAGCATTCGTGCATGATCCGATAAACACGTTTTGGATCTCGATTTCGGTTAACGGCATCCCTTCTTCTAGTCCCATATATTCAAGTGCATTTTTCAATGACTCTTTATCCGATTCCGAGCTAAAATCTGATTCGTATGGAACATGGCTTGAAATACCTGCCCCCATTGAAGGGTTCGTTCCCCAAGTCACGAAAGGCTCGATGTCATTCGCATCTATTTCAACAACTTTGTCGTACTGTGCACCTTCATCTGTTGCATATGACAGCCACTCTGCTGTAGCCTTTTCAAACGCTTCACCAGTTGGGACGTATTTACGACCTTTTAAATAAGCTACTGTTGTCTCATCTGGACTGATTAATCCAGCTTTCGCACCTGCTTCGATGGACATATTACAAACCGTCATTCGCTCTTCCATCGTTAAATTACGAATGGCTTCGCCCGTGAATTCGATAATATGGCCATTTCCCATATCAATACCGAATTTCGCGATGATTGCTAGTATAATATCTTTGGCCGTAACGCCAAAACCGAGTTCTCCGGAAATCCGCATTTCCATTGTTTTCGGACGCGCTTGCCAAAGTGTCTGTGTCGACAAAACGTGTTCAACTTCACTCGTGCCAATACCGAAAGCAATGGCTCCAAATGCACCATGTGTTGATGTATGGCTATCCCCGCAAACAATCGTTTTCCCAGGTTGCGTAAGACCGAGTTCCGGACCGATAATATGAACGATTCCTTGATCTGGATGATCCATATTCGCAAGCGGAACGCCGAACTCATCACAGTTTTCTTGTAGCGTATTCACTTGCTTTCTAGCTATCGGGTCTTTAATCGTCGGCAAATTTCTCGTTGGAATATTATGATCCATCGTCGCAAAACATAAATCAGGACGACGCACTTTTCGATTCGCAATACGCAATCCTTCAAAAGCTTGGGGAGACGTAACTTCATGCAATAGATGAAGGTCGATATAGAGCAGATCCGGCTTACCACTTTCTTCATAAACGACGTGCTGATCCCAAACTTTTTCGATAATTGTTTTAGCCATCTTGCTCCCCCTCTATATTAATTGTACGTAAACATGATACTGTTACAAACGGATTGTAAGTCCAGTTCATCTACAACTTTATTCGCCCAATCATCCGTCGATAAGACACGGTCGCTCGGTGAAGCTAAATCAGCTGTAAAGAATCCGTCTTCAAAAACGGCATTTACTGCTTCTTCAACTGCAACGGCTTCGTCTTCCATTCCAAATGAATACTTTAACATCATGGCAACTGACAATATTGTCGCTGCTGGATTTGCTTTCCCTTGCCCCGCAATGGAAGGCGCCGTTCCGTGCACAGGCTCGTATAAACCGAAACCGTCACGACCAAGGCTTGCCGATGGAAGAACGCCCAATGAACCCGTGATGACAGATGCTTCATCGCTTAAAATATCGCCAAACATATTTTCCGTGACGATTACATCAAACACGCCTGGGTTTGTGACAAGTTGCATGGCCGCTGAATCGACTAACATATGATCGACTTCGATATCCGGATAAAGTTTTTTCTTTTCCTCAACAACTTCACGCCATAGTTTGCTCGATTCCAATACATTTTCTTTATCGACAGAAGTCACTTTGCCGCGTCGTAGCCGAGCTAACTCAAATGACTTCTCCACAATGCGTTCAATTTCTTCTCGAGTGTAAACGAGCGTGTCGAAAGCAGACTTTTCAGTGCGCCTACTTGGTTCGCCGAAGTATAAGCCACCCGTTAATTCACGCACAATTAGCATATCGACATCTTTAGCTACTTCTTCTTTAAGAGGAGATGCATGAAGCAAAGACGGAACAGCCATTACAGGTCGTAGATTCGCGTATAAATCAAAGTGCTTACGAATCGCAAGCAAACCCTTTTCCGGTCTTAAATGTGTTGGGTGCTGATCCCATTTCGGACCACCTACTGCACCAAGAAGAACCGCATCACTCGTCTGACAAAGTTCGATAGTCTCATTTGGAAACGGGTTGTTGTGCTCATCGACCGCAGCGCCGCCGATTAAGCCATAGCCGATTTCAAAAGTATGATTGAATCGTCTTCCAATTACTTGCAATACCTTCACTGCCGCTTCTGTTACTTCTGGACCGATTCCATCACCTGGTAGAACTGCTACTCTCTTTTTCATATCAAGCTCTCCTCCTTATAGTTTTTCTATTATTTGACTTCTTAAGGTGTTGAAACTGCTACTTTCTTCTCCCGGACATCCGCGTTAATCAGTTGGCGGTTAATCGCATTCAAGTATGCTTTTGCAGATGCTTCAAGAACATCCTGCGCCACATCACGCCCTGTAGACACATGGCCATTCAAGCTTAAATTCACGACTGCCTCTCCGAGCGCGTCCCGTCCTTTACCGATTGAAGTTACACGGTAATCGAGGATGTGAACCTCGCCTTGAACAAGTTCTTCCAACGTATTGAATATCGCTTCCACTGAACCTGAGCCAGTCGCCGCTTTATTCACTTCTTCACCGCTAGGCGTGATGGCTGAAACCATTGCCGTCGGGACATTTGCCGTGCCGTACTGCACTTGAACATTCGTTAATTTGTAAACTGGCGTATCTGAACTTTGGATTTGTTGATCTGTGAAAAGGATGAATAGATCATCTTCCGTAATTTCTTTTTTACGGTCCGCAAGTTTTTTGAACTCGATAAACGCATCATTTAATTTTTCATCGCTTAATACAAAGCCCATTTTAATCGAACGATCCTTGAACGCGTGTCTTCCTGAATGTTTTCCAAGTGCTAATGGAATTTCGCTTTCTCCGATTAACGCAGGTGTGATAATTTCATAGGTTTCTGGATTTTTCAACATGCCGTCTTGGTGAATACCGGATTCATGCGCAAAAGCATTTTTCCCGACAACTGCTTTGTTCGGTTGAATGACGACACCTGTTAATTGGCTGACAAGCTGGCTCGTTCGTTTAATTTCTTTTAAGTTAATATCTGTTTCATAGCCATAAAAGTCTTTTCGAATGTGAAGTGCGACGGCAATTTCTTCTAATGCGACGTTACCAGCACGTTCGCCGATTCCGTTAATCGTTCCTTCGACTTGATCCGCTCCATTTTCAATCGCAGCGATTGTATTGGCGGTCGCCATGCCTAAGTCATTATGGCAATGCGCTGATAGTTTTACTTTGTCAATCCCCGTTACATTTTCTTTCAAGTATTTAAACAGTGCACCATATTCCATTGGCGAAGCATAACCGACAGTATCAGGAATATTAATGGTTGTTGCACCCGCCGCAATTACTTGATTGACAATGCGCACGAGAAATTCCGGATCCGACCTAAAAGCATCTTCTGCTGACCATTGGACAAGCGAGAATTTCTTCTTCGCATATTTCACAGCATCAACCGCAAGCTCTACCACTTCATCTGGCGTTTTCATGAGCTTATATTGCATATGGATAGGTGATGTCGCTAAAAATGTATGAATATGGGGTTGTTCCGCACCTTTTAGCGCTTCCCACGTCGTATCTATGTCACTTTTAATCGTGCGTGCAAGCCCGGTTACAGTGGAGTCCTTCACCGTGTTTGCAATTTTCTGAACTGCCTGGAAATCACCGGGGGATGAAGCAGGAAATCCTGCTTCAATAATGGTAACCCCTAGTTTTTCGAGCTGACGCGCAATTTCAAGTTTTTCAGCTGTGTTTAAATTAATACCTGCAGCTTGTTCACCGTCTCGTAGCGTCGTGTCGAAAATGTCAATCTTTCGCACTCGTCACCACTTCTTTCTCTTTCTTACCTGCGTTTACAAATGGCATCATTTCACGTAGTTTTTGACCGACTACCTCAATGCTATGTTTTTCTTCACTTTCAGTGATTGCGTTAAAGTTTGGACGTCCTGTTTCGTTTTCTTCAATCCATCCTTTTGCGAACTCGCCTGATTGGATTTCGGAAAGAAGTTCTCTCATACGATCTTTCGTCCCTGCATCGATAATCCGGTCACCTGCAACATAGTCTCCCCACTGCGCTGTATCAGAAATCGAATAACGCATTCCTGAAAGTCCACCCTCATACATAAGGTCAACGATTAGCTTCAGTTCATGGAGTGTTTCAAAGTAAGCAAGTTCTGGTTGGTAACCCGCTTCGACAAGGATTTCAAAGCCAGCTTTTACAAGTGCAGTTGTACCACCGCAAAGTACTGCTTGTTCTCCAAATAGATCCGTTTCAGTTTCTTCTTTAAATGTCGTTTCAAGAACGCCAGCTCTTGCTGAACCAATTCCTTTTGCATATGCAAGTGCAACTTCTTGCGCTTTCCCTGACGCATCTTGATAGACTGCGAACAATGCCGGAACACCAGCGCCCGCTTCAAATGTTCTGCGTACAAGGTGACCTGGACCTTTTGGTGCTACAAGGAATACGTCAACGTCTGCTGGTGGTTTAATCTCATCAAAGTGAACGTTAAATCCATGAGCGAAGACGAGTGATTTTCCTGCTTTTAGTGCAGGTTCAATTTCTTCTACGTATACTTGCTTCTGTCTTTCATCTGGCAGTAAAACCATGACAAGATCTGCTTGTTCAGCTGCTTCCTTCACTGATGCGACATCCAAGCCATCTTCTTTAGCTTGATCAAATGATTTTCCCGGGCGTACACCAACGACTACGTCAAATCCTGAATCTTTCAAGTTACGTGCGTGTGCGTGACCTTGTGAACCGTATCCGATTACTGCAATTTTCTTTTCTTCTAAAACACTCTCATCGATATCGTTGTTATAATACATTTTAGCCATTTTTAATTTCCTCCTAGTAGGTTGTTTTCTATTTTTATTTTAATATTGATAACTGAGGTGATTGAACCTTTTGCGTTTCCCGCACAAATGCGGTTGCACCTGTTCGCGTTAGTTCCTTAATGCCATATGGTTTAATTAAATCGATAAATGCCTCAATCTTTTCGGGATTTCCTGTCACTTGATAAGTCACTACGTTTTTTCCAATGTCGATGGCAGTCGCTCGAAACGGTTCAATAATGCTGTTCATTTCGCTTCGAATATGTGGCGGCGATATGACTTTGACAAGTGCGAGTTCTCGCATAACGATTGATTTGTCCGTTATATCATCCACTTTAATGACATCGATTTGTTTTTGAAGTTGTTTAACAAGTTGTTCGATTTTTCGTTCGTCTTCAACATTCACGATAAAGGTCATTTTCGACATTCCTACTTGTTCGGTATGACCGACTGTGATGCTTTCAATATTGAATTGTCGCTTCATGAGCAGCCCAGTCACACGATTCAATACGCCGCTTTGGTTGATAACCGTTACAGTAATGACTCTTTTCATTTACCGCTCACTCCAATCATTTCATGCAAGCCCGTTCCTGGAACTACCATCGGGTATACATTTTCTAATTGCTTCACTCGACAATCGATAAGAACCGGTTCATCGGATAATAACGCTTCACGGAAAACTGATTCCGCTTCTTCTAATGTGTTGATGCGATACCCTTTCAGATCATATGCTTCCGCAAGTTTCACAAAATCCGGTTGAACCGGAATTAATGACTGGGAATACCGCTCTTCGTAAAACGTTTCTTGCCATTGGCGAACCATGCCTAATCCTTCATTATTTAATATTACGACTTTAACGGGTATTCTGAGTTCTTGGAGCAAAGATAGTTCTTGTGCAGTCATTTGGAACCCTGCATCACCGACAATCGCTACGACTCTTTCTTTCGGTTTTGCTAGCTGAGCACCGATTGCCGCTGGAAATCCGAAGCCCATCGTTCCCAAACCGCCTGATGTTACCCAGTGATCCGGGTTGTTTAATGAATAATATTGCGCCGCCCACATTTGATGTTGACCGACGTCTGTCGTGACAATCGCATCGCCGCCTGTCACTTGGTGAATGATTTGAATCGCTTGCTGCGGCAGAAGATGTTCTTTGTCTTCTACATACCAAAGTGGATACTCTTTATGCGCTTCTTTTAAGTGCGTAATCCAATCTTCAGATACCGGTGATGCAAATTCTTGTTTCAATAATTCTTTCAGCGCTTCTTTTGCATCGGCTACAATCGGGATTTCCGTTGGGACGTTTTTCCCGATTTCAGCTGGATCAATGTCGATATGAATGACTTTAGCATTCGGTGCAAATAAATTTAGATTTCCAGTAAGCCGGTCATCGAATCGTGCACCAATATTTACAAGCAAGTCACATTCGGTGATGGCCATATTTGCCGTGTATGTTCCGTGCATGCCTGCCATTCCCAGAAACAGTTCATGTTCTCCGTGAATGCTTCCCAAACCGAGCAATGTATTCGTAACAGGGATGCGATGTTTTTCAACAAGATCTTTCAATTCGTCCATTGCTCCAGCGTGAAGAATTCCTGCTCCCGCTAAGATTAGTGGTTGCTTCGCATTCGAGATGGCCTGCGCCGCTTTCTGAATTTGTAAGAAGTTCGGTCTTGTCGTTGGCTGATAACCCGGCAAGTTCACTTCTTCGTCTACATGCTTTTCTTCATCGAATAATCCGGCTGCGATGTTTTTAGGAATATCGACAACCACCGGCCCTTTTCTTCCTGTTGACGCGATATGAAAAGCCTCTTTTATGATTCTCGGAAAATCTTTTATATCGTTTACTTGGTAATTATGTTTTGTAATCGGTTGTGTGATTCCGATAATGTCCGCTTCTTGAAAGGCGTCTGTTCCGATAACTTCCTGTCCGACTTGCCCAGTGAAAACGACTAACGGTAATGAATCCAAATACGCGTCTGTAATCCCTGTCACTAAGTTGGTTGCCCCCGGCCCTGATGTCGCAATCACGACACCGGTTCTTCCGGATACGCGCGCATAACCTTCCGCTGCGTGGATTGCGCCTTGTTCGTGCCTAGCAAGAATATGTTTAATCGGGTTTTTGTATAAGGCGTCGTATATTGGTAAAACGGCTCCACCCGGATAACCAAAAATCACTTCTACACCTTGATCTTTCAAAGCTTGAATGAGTACTGCAGACCCATCATTCAATTGTTTTGGCTGTACTTCCGTTTCCGCTGGCATTTTAGTAAGCTCTCGCATTGCTTGACCTCCAGTATTCATTTACCAAACTCCTCCTGACCTAATTTATTTAAATATAAAAAAGCTTTCTCATCCCGCGCAAAGAAACTATGTTCTTTACGAGGGATGAAAAAGCTTTTCATGGTACCACCCTTGTTCGTAGCGATTACGCTACCTCTTGAATAGCCGTAGCTATTCATTCATAACGAGCGTAATACTTACGCCCGGAACAACCTAATCAGTTTCCTTTTCAGCCGTTCTCTCCGAGGGGATGTCGCAAATAGATGTATTGCCGGCTTCCACCAGTACCGACTCTCTAGTAATACATTGGTCTATTTCCTTTAACCTCATCAACGATTTGGGTTCTCTATTCAATTAGGTGATTCATATTGCCGACTCCAGATTGTTTGTGAATTGAATCACTAACTCGATTGGATTGATGTTATCTTACCGCGTATTTTCCATTACGTCAACAGATTCTTTATAATTGCGCGTGAATTTAAAATAATGAAACCGCGTGTATCCGCTTTCATCGTTGATACTATAACATTATAAATTTTCAACTTTTTTATAACTTTTTCGATTTTTTGTCGGAGATAGCCCATGAAATTTGTTCATTGTGAATTGTTTGGGCAATTTGTGAACTGTTTGTGACAAGGAAATCCTGTGTTGAAGATAAGTGTTCTTTTTTTGCAGATATCCGACAGATAACTTGTTATATCCGTCATTTGCACATAGATATCAGACACTTGGTCTCGCATATCCGTCACATAATCACTTATATCCGTCACTCAAATGATTATATCCGCAAAACACAACTTTAGCCCCCCCTCCCAGCAAGTAGGTGTAAATAAAAATACCGCGCACCTGAACAATAAAGTTCAGATACGCGGTTAAAATTACGATCAAACAACCCTATTTTCCGGGTCTCGTCCTTCTAATACATCCGTAATTGCTTGCAAGTTCATTTTCATCATTGCATGGCGGGTGCGAATGCTCGCGCTTCCGATATGTGGTAAGACTGTCACATTCGGAAGGGACAGTAACGGATTGTCCATTGGAACCGGTTCGACTTCGAAGACATCGAGTCCCGCTCCCCAAATCGTGCCATCCTTTAACGCATGATAAAGCGCATCTTCATTGACGATGCCGCCGCGTGCGACGTTGACGAGTATGGCTGTTTTCTTCATTTTTGCAAGCTCTTTTTCACCGATCATGTTTTTAGTTTCTGGCGTTAGTGGCGCAAAAATGAGAACGATATCGGACTCCGCTAATAACGTGTCCAAATCTGCATACTCAAAGCCATGTGCTTCTTCAGCTTCTACTTTGCGCGTTCGGTTTTGATACAGCACACGCATATTAAAACCTTTAGCACGGCGCGCAGCAGCTTCGCCGATTCTTCCCATACCGATGATACCTAAAGTGGAACCACCAACGTCCATGCCCGTGAAATCCATGACAGACCACGATTTCCAATTGCCTTTTCGCAATTCATTTTCCGCTTCGTTAATTCGACGCGCCGTTGCTAAAATTAGCGCAAACGCTAAATCTGCTGTCGTTTCCGTTAAAACATCCGGCGTATTCGTGACGATAACGCCTTTTTCTTTCGCAACTTCAATATCGATATTATTAAATCCGACAGCCAAATTTGAAACTACCTTTAGTTTGGTTGCCGCTTTAAATACTTCTTTGTCAATTTGATCTGCCAATACAGACCATAGTGCCTCAGCATCCGCTACTTCTCTTAATAAGATATCACGTGGTACAGAATCGCTTGCTGATTCCCACATACGAACCTCATATTTTTCAAGTAACGGTGCAACTGCTTCTTCTGGTAATTTTCGCGTGATGTAAATAACTGGTTTCAAAAAAACTTCCCCCTATAAAAAGTAATCCTTATCCGCCTATATAACTCATTCCGATTTTTTTGCGGTTTTTCGCGGTTTGCTCGGTCCGCTCGTCGGAATAACGATCTACTCTACGTTCCCACACATTTGTAATCTTCTCAAGCAATTCGTCATCTGACAGACCACTTCTGATTAATTCACGAAGGTCGAATCCTTCAGATGCAAATAAACAAGTAAAGAATTTGCCGTCTGAAGAAAGGCGCGCGCGTGTACATGATGAACAAAATGATTCCGAAACGGACGTGATAAAGCCGACCTCTGCATAATTATCTTGATAACGATAACGTTTGGCAACTTCACCGTAGTAATGTGGGTCGGTCGGTTCAATTTCATAGACTTCTTTTAGCATTTCATATATTTCTTTTTTAGTGACAACTTGTTCGAAACTCCATCCGTTGTCATTTCCAACATCCATAAACTCGATGTACCTAAGCATGATGCCGCGTTCTTTGAAATAAGCCGCCATTGGAAGTATTTCACTTTCATTCACGCCTTTTTGCACGACCATATTAACTTTTATTTCGAATCCGATTTTTTGCGCATGTTCAATATTCGCTAAGATGAAGTCCGGTTTGATGCCGCGCCCATTCATTTTACCAAAAATTTCTGGATCCAATGCATCCAGACTCATATTCAATCTTCGCAGTCCTGCGTCATAAAGTGGCTGTGCATATTGGCGAAGCAGTACCCCGTTTGTCGTCAAGCCGATATCTTCAATGCCATCGATTTTCAATAGCTTTTCAACTAAATTCGGTAAATCTCTGCGCATTAAAGGTTCGCCGCCCGTTAAACGAAGTTTCTCCACGCCGAGCGATGCGAATAGTTTCGCGAAGCGTTCAATTTCTTCGAATGACAATAGTTCATCTTTCGGTAAAAAAACATAATCATCACCGAAGACTTCCTTTGGCATGCAATACGCGCACCTGAAATTACAGCGGTCTGTAACTGATATTCTAAGATCTCGAATCGGTCGACCAAGCTTATCAAGAATTGCTTCCATCTTCTCAGCTCCTTTCCAAGTCGATTGGCTTATTGATATTTGTAAATATACGCTCTTCATTATTTGTAAGGGAACTTCCATTCAGCCAAGTAACATCCAGTTCATGCAATAATTTCATGACACTAAGCTGTTCGCTTAGGAGTGCATCCATAATCGGTTTCTTCGTATCTGTATGCCAAACTGATACGAGTGGATGATATTTACCCGCCACCGTGACTGCCGTGACGCTCCCCTTATGGTGCTGCCTTACTTTATTCATAATAGTAGCATTCACATAGGGCATGTCGCATGGAAGTACTGCGTAGGCATCTGCGTCGACGGCTTCCATCGCTGAATATATTCCGGCAAGCGGGCCTAATCCAGCGACTTTTGGCAAGTCAGTTATCGTATTTACATCGTCCGGAAAACGTTCAAGTAGTTCCTCCCTAGTCACGACAACGACTTCATCACAAATAGATTCTAGCGCTTCGATTGCTCGTTCATAAAAATAACTGGAATCATACCGGGCGAATGCCTTCGGTGAACCAAAGCGCCTCGATAATCCGCCTGCCAGCACAATGCCTGCTGTTTTCATCCCCCACTCACTGGCGGAATAAATGCGCACACATCGCCGGATTCAACAACATCCTCTTTTAAGGCGTATTCCTCATTGACCGCAACGTGAATCATATCTTTTCCAAAACCAGGATATGTGTCCTCAGCCCAATCGAGTAATTGTTGAACAGTCAACGATTCCTGATCGATTATCTCCTCGGATTTTCCTGTTAGTTCTCGAAGACGTGCAAAATAATGTACTTTTATCAATTTGACAGCTTCCCTTCTCCAGGATATCTTTTCTGAGCGCCAATCCACTCTTCCCCGTCTTCCCAAATCTCTTTTTTCCAAATCGGAACGACTTCTTTAATTCGTTCGATGGCGTATTCATTCGCCTCATAGGCCGCTTTTCGATGCGAAGATGAAACCGCGATTAGTACGGCGATATCCGAAATTTGCAGTTCGCCGATGCGGTGTACGATGGCTACTTTTACACCAGGCCACTTTTCTTCCATCTCCGCGCCAATTTCTGCAAGCTTTTTCTCAGCCATTGGAATATACGCTTCATAAGCTAAATACAAAGTTCGAACACCATGCGTCCATTCCCGAACATTGCCAGTAAAGATTGTAACGGCACCGGCGCCCGCATGAAGGACGTAATCTGCATACTTTTGTGTATCAATTGGTGTCTCAACAATTTCAAATGGTTTCACTTTGTACCCCCTCCCCCAGCCAGCTTAAAAACCAACTGTCAAGTTGTTCTTCATGTGATCGAGAAATGCTCGGTTGAAAATCAACGCGATTGTCGCTCTGTTCGACAACAAGTTGGATATCTCCCAAACCCTTCAATTCATCCCAGTCTTTTTGACTTCGTAGAAGAACGACTTTTTCACCTGTTTCTTCTTTATACCCTTCTATTAGTAAAATATCTGGATTCCCAATAGACGCGATTTCTTTCATTTGCATAAACCTGAGTTCTTCATTCATATGAAACTGAACGGCACCGCCGCCACAAACAGCTGAAACGTTTGCGCCGCTGTTTAGGAATTGCATAGAATCAGTATTCGCATCCGGCATATCGAGCGGGCTCTTATGTCCGTGATGTTTTAACACCGCAACCGAAAGCCCTTGTTTTTTAACTAAATGAATCCAGCGCGAAATCAATGTTGTTTTTCCGCTATTTTTGAATCCGACAACATGTAATGTTTTCATAGTACCCAATCACTGACGCCTTGTTCAGCACCTAATAATAAGACGTCGACTTCCATACCAGCACCAAATCCTCGCGTTCCGCTTGGCAAGACAATGATGCAGTTTCCGCGTGCAATCGATGATACTGCACTGGATTTATTAAACCCAGCTGGTACCGCAACCGGTCCTTTTTCAGTCATTTCCCATACCGCGCGAACGAACCGTGTAAATGGGTTCGGCTTTGTAAAGTCTTCACCGAGGACGGCCTTCATGCGTGGCATATACGGTTTTTCTGCCCCCATCATTCGAAGGATTGCTGGTCGAGTGAATAATTCAAAGCCAGTGAAACAAGCGGATGGGTTTCCGGAAAGCCCGAATAACAGTTTCCCATCAAGAACAGCCACCGTTGTTACACTACCCGGACGCATCGCCACTTTGTTGAATAAAACCTTAGCGCCTAATCGCTCATAGATTGCCGGTAAATAATCATAATCTCCGACGGAAACACCGCCTGTCGTGATTAAAATGTCCGTTTCAGCAAGCGCTTTTTCAACCATTTCCGTGCAAGCATCCAAGTTATCTTCGAGCATACCATAGGATTTGTAGTCAATTCCCATCCTTGTTAGTTGTGCTGCAATCATCGGACCGTTGGAGTTTCGGATTTTACCGGGCGCAAGCTCTTCATCAACGCGCAACAGCTCGGTTCCAGTTGATAATATACTGGCTATTGGACGCTTTGCAACTTGAACTTCTGCATAGCCAAAGGTCGCAAGTAGTGCGGTTGTTCCCGGATGGATAAATGCCCCTTTTTCAATGAGCATTTCTCCGTCTTTTGCGTCTTCGCCTTGAAACGAAATATTTTCGCCTGAAGTAAATGGTTTGCGGAGCGTGAAATTATCTGGCCGTTCCACAGTTTGTTCTAGCATGACAACGGCATCCGCATTTTTAGGAATTGGAGCGCCTGTCATGATTCGATACGCTTCACCTTCGCCAATTTCTTGCGTTGCTACATGTCCTGCTCCGATTTCACCTATAACGTTGAAAGCAATCCGGTTATCTCCTGAAGCGCCGTATGTATCCGCGGATCTGACCGCGAATCCGTCATAAGGTGACCGATCAAAAGGTGGTACATCATGCTTTGCAGTGATTGGTTCGGCTAAAATCCGACCATATGTATGTTCAAGAGCAATTTTTTCTACCCCGATTGGTTGTGCATGTTCCATAACGAGTTCAACAGCTTTCGCTACAGGAATTGGTTTTCTCATTACTAAGTCCTCCCTATTTATCATCTGGTATACTAAAATTAAGTTATGGTGAAAGGAATGATCATTTTGTCTAAACTAACACATTTCAACGAACAAGGTCGCGCTAGAATGGTTGATGTTTCGGATAAGTCAATTACAATCAGGACCGCGATTGCAAAATCATCCATTATGTTAAATGAAACCATTCATAGCCAAATTACAGAAGGCACGAATAAAAAAGGTGATGTATTGGGAGTTGCACAAATTGCCGCCGTCATGGCCGCAAAAAACACGTCCACCATCATCCCGATGTGCCATCCTCTTCCACTAACCGGGATTGATGTTCAGTTCGAATGGATCATCGACGAGCTAACATCCCATTATGAGGTGATCATCTATGCGGAAGTGAAAACTAAAGGGGTTACGGGTGTCGAAATGGAAGCATTGACCGCCGCCTCAGCCGCTGCACTAACAATTTATGATATGTGCAAAGCCGCTGGTAAAGAAATGGTAATCGGACCGACGATGCTACTCGAAAAAATGGGTGGGAAAAACGGGGATTATAAGCGTTTGGATGATTGAGAACGTAAGTCATATGATATCTTTTTAATAGTAAATCGATGAAAAGACCGTCGATTTCCGTTGCGGGCGGACGCTTTCCTGCGGGCGAGCGCCGAGCCTCCTCGTCGCTACGCTTCTGCGGGGTCTCGTCTGTCTCGCTATTTCCGCGGGAGTCGCCACCCTCCACTCCAATCAACTATAGATTCCACTATAAAAAGAAAGCTTTTTAATGCAGTTGAAGCGAGCGACTTTAATTAATTTTCCCTTTTTAATCATCTTGTAAATGTTTCGTAATTTCATGTACAACATGATGCAATTCGGGAATGACTAATCGATCCATTGCAAGCGCTACTGCTTTAACTGAACCTGGAAGCATATAGACAACTTTATCTTTGATAATCCCGGCTTCTGCCCGGCTTAATAATGCCTTTGATCCAACGTCTTCCGTATAACTAATCATGCGGAAAAGTTCTCCGAATCCATCCATCTTCTTCGTGAAATAAGGTTCGATGGTTTCTGGTGTAACATCTCGAAATCCCAGACCTGTTCCACCCGTCGTAATAATTCCATTGACATTCGGATTACGCAACCATTCTTCAATAATCGATTCAATTTCCATTTTGTCATCTTGACAAATCCATGTTTCAAAAATCTTATGGCCCGCATCTTCAAGTTTTTGTCGAATCGTCCAACCACCGCGGTCGTTTGAAACATTTCTCGTGTCGCTTGTCGTTAACACGCAAAATACAAGCTGTTTCTTTTGATCATACTCATGTTCCTTTGACAAAAAAACCTCTCCTCTTCACCCGAATAATTGATGATACATTTTCCGCCCCCTCTGAATATCTTTTAATCCATGGATTAAAAGCCGACCATTGGCAAATAAAATACAGCGATAGCCATCCGAGTTCATTTCAATGAAATAAGGGGTCTTCTTATAGGGTTTACCCAGCTGTTTCGCCACTCGTTCGGCGTCGACTAATGACAAAACACGGTCTTGCTCGGGTATAACTTGAACCGTGTCTCGTCCGCAAAGCACCGCGAAGTTCGTACCGATTTCCGGTGTTAATGACGGGAATGTCGGATTGGGTCCGCATGTTTTGCAAGATTCATTTTTCATCCGCCCGATCCCCGCCTCGATATTTGTGTTGTTCCAAACATCGTATGTAAGCATTTTTTTACGCATCGTCTCTTTATTGCCCGAAAGCCATTTTAAGGCTTCTGCACTTTGATGCGCAGCCGTGATTTGAACAGCCGGTGCAATAATTCCAGTAGTATCGCAAGTTTCATTCACTGCCGGCATAACTGGTAAAAGGCATCGAAAACAGGCTGTTACACCGGGAATATAAGGAAATATAGTACTTGAACTACCCACACAGGCACCGTATACCCAAGGGATATTCAATTTCCAAGCAATATCATTTATGACTAATCTTGTTTCAAAGTTGTCGGTCGCATCCAGAATGATGTCGACACTTCCCGCAAGTTCTTCCAAAATAGGTCCATCGATATGATTCAGAACCGTATCAATTTCTACATCATTTCGTATCATTTTCAACTGGCGTTTAGCCGCAACTACTTTCGGTGTGCCTTCAATTGCATCTTGTTCCGTAAACAGTTGCTGCCGCTGCAAATTTGAAGGCTCCACATAGTCCCGGTCCGCGATAATGAGTTTCCCAACGCCTGCACGAGTGAGCGTTTCTGCAATCGCCGTCCCCAGCGCCCCACAACCAATCAGCAACGCAGTCGATTGGCTAATTTTTGTTTGCCCTTTTTCACCTATCGGACTAAATAACGTCTGTCTCGAATACCGGTTTTGCATTGTAGGCTCACCCCTTTCTAGAAAATCAAATACTCGTAATTAAGAGGCTCACTTTAGAACCCTGTATTAATGAAGGCTACCAAACAACTATCTTCATTTAGTGAAATTTATAGTTGATTGGAATGTAGGGCGGCGACTTCAGCGGAATCACCGGCCGCCCGCAGGAAAGCGTCAAAGTGCGAAAGAGGAGTTCACTCTTTCATAGCCCGGAACGGAAATCAACGGCCTACCGAAGAAATTCCTTCCTATTCCAATCCTCACTCCGGCGTCACATCAGTAAACGTCCCGACATACCGTATAACATCCCCCGAATCATCTTTCACTGCGCTAATCGACAACAGCTCCAAATATTCTTCGCCATTTTTGCGTTTATTCCAAAGCTTGCCTTGCCACAATCCTTCCCGTCCAATTTGACCCCACATCGTTGTGTAAAATTCCGCGGATTGCCTGCCTGTACTTCGGAATTTAGGGTTTCTACCAACAACTTCTTCTTCTGTAAATCCTGTCAATCTTGTAAACGCAGGGTTCACTTTTTCAATCGTACCAGTTGAATCCGTTACAACTACTCCTTGACCCGTTGAATCGAATACATCCGCTGCGACATGTAGTCTCTCCATGTAATACAACCAAATCACGAGCACAAAGCTGACTAGCGCGACTTGTGAAAATGCCATAAAACCGATTGAGTAGGATCCCGTCATTGAATAGACAGCTGATAAAAGAAGTGGCGGGAAAAATCCGCCTAAGCCGCCCATCATCGAAACAATCCCGTTGACAATACCCGCTTGCTTATTAAAATACATAGGTACTAATTTGAAAATTAACCCGTTTCCAGTTCCCGCACAAACTGCGATAATCAGGCTTCCCACCGTATACAAACCGATAGACGGTGAAAATGCGAGAACAACTGCTGCACCCGTCAACCCAGCGAAAGCGACCATTAATAATTTTAACGGTGAGAACTTATCCCCGAGCCATCCGCCAATAGGACGGCAGAATGTTGCAACCGCGATAAAACCTGCTGTCCGCATACCCGCATCTACTTTTTCGATGCCAAAATACGTAACCAGAAAGTTCGGCAAGAAAACTGTAAATGCAACGAATGCACCGAATGTTATGAAATAAAACAACGAGAAAAACCAAAGTTTTTCATTTTTATAAACGCTTTTTATTTGCTCACCGATTGGGGTTACTACTTTTACTTCTTGTTTATCACCAAAAAAGAAGTTCAAAGCTGCGAAAATTAGCAGTAAGATCATGTAAAGTTTAACCGTCATCGACCAACCGACTTGCGTTGCAATTACAGGCGCGGCAAACGTCGAAACAGCAGTTCCTAAGTTACCAATTCCGTATACCCCGTTGACAAGTCCGTGTTTCTCTTTTGGATAATACTTCGGCAAAGAAGTAACTCCGACCGAAAACACTGCGCCCCCGATTCCAAGGAAAGTTCCCCCAATTATAAGATCTAGCATAGAAGATGCTGCACTTATATAAAAGACAGGGAATAATAAAAGAATGAAGCTAATTAAAAATATTAATCTAGCACCGACCAGATTGGCATAATAACCAAACGGAATTCTTAGAACCGATCCAAGTACAATCGGAACTGCAGTCACCAATGCTAGTTTTTCTGCCGGAATCGTTATGTCTTCCACTATAAACGGCAGTAAAGAAGAAATGAGTACCCAAACCATGAAGCCGACCATACAGTTTAAAGTTTGTAATGGTAATTGCACTTTTTTTATCAAACAAACCACCTACTCTATCTATAAGTATTGAGCGATCCGGATTGACTGATTGCCTATATTGAGTATAAAGCCGTCACCATGTTTTTATTAATAGGGGATATCCCTAAACCTATAAGGGAAATGCCTTACTTAGATAATCGGTGTGTACAATTTTTCATACAATTCATCTTGCTCTTCAATTCCCAAAACATTATCGACCATAGGAAATAAAATCGACTCTTCTTTTACGAAATGAACAGTAATCACTTCAAAAGCTTCTGCTGCATCATTCACCACTTTTTTCATTTCTTCTAGTGTGAAATGACTGACATCTCCAAGTGTATGATGGAGAAAGTGCCCAATGTATGCGTCAATTTCTTCATGCTCTTCTTCTGTCGCCGTTACAGGTCCCTGCTCACTGCCAACGTACTTTTCTAGCATCGGAAACAAATACGTTTCCTCTTTATCCGTATGATTTTTTAACGGTTCGATAAAGTCAATAATCAGTTTTCTTAATGACTGCAATGCTTCATGACCTTCTTCAACAGTGTAAATATCCCGCTGAAATGCCAGAACAATCGTGTGCCAACCATCCATTAAATAGGATAAGTACTGATGCTCATTTTCCAACACACGCAGTGCAGGAAGGTCAAATTTAAACTTTTTTATTTCAGCCATGAAAAATGCACCTTTCTTTCTCTTAAAAGTCCAACAGTTTTTTTCTTAAGGCGTATTCAATTAGTTCAGGTCGACTTTTCAAATTAAGCTTTTCCATAATCCGAGACTTATGCGCTTCTACCGTTTTAACGGAAATATATAGCTTTTCAGCAATATCTTTATTCCCGTACCCTTTTGCTGCAAGAGGAAGTACTTCAAGTTCACGTTTCGTTAATATCTTAAATGGATCGTCTTCGGGGCCAATCGTGTCATGTTTAATAAATTCACGAACGAGCGATGTCGCCATAGAAGGATGAATATACGTATCCCCATTGTAAACCGTGCGTACCGCCGATAATAACTCTTCATCTGGCGCGTTTTTTAAGATGTAACCCGAAGCACCGTTTTTCAGAACGTGAAATAAATACTCCTCGTCGTCATGCATCGTCAAAATAAGAATTTTGGTATCAGGGAAATCCTCATGTATTTTTCCAGTCGCAATGAGGCCGCTTTCACCAGGAGGCATACTCAAATCCATCAACAACACATCAGGACGATGTTTCGCTACTTTTGCATAGGCTTCAAGCCCATCCGCCGCGGTCGCGACAACTTCCATATCGTTTTGGAAGTTTAAGATGTGCATAAAGCCGCTACGAACAACTGCATGGTCATCCGCGATAATTATTTTCACGCTTACTCTCCTTCTTTCACCACTGTTGTTTTAAGTGGTATTTTCAAATAAACGGTCGTTCCTCTTCCAACTTCTGTTTGAATGGATAATTGGCCGTCGACTAGTTCAGCACGTTCGCGCATTCCATAAAGACCAAGCCCTGTTCCGGATGCAGTTCGCGAATTTAATTCAAAGCCGGCCCCATTATCCGAAACGCTCAAATTAAGTTGGCCCGACTCTTCAAATAGTCGCACTGTAATTACATCGACTCCAGCATATTTCACAGCATTGAATACAGCTTCCTGGCAGACACGATAAACGACCGTTTCAAGTTCATCTTCATACCTCTTCGCCTGAAGTTCTGCTGTAAATTCGATGACTGCACCATAGTTTTTTTCAATCCATTTAAAGTGCGTTCTAAAGGCAGCCTCCAGACCAAGATCGTCTAAGGTAGCAGGCCGCAACTCGACGGACAAAAACCGAATATCTTCGAGTAATCGCATAAGTGAACCTTCCGTTTGTTGAATTTTCTTTAGTACTTCTTCATTAATATCCATGTACTTGAGAACTCTTAAGTCGACAAGCGTACTCAGCATTTCCTGCGCCACGCTGTCATGCAGTTCTCGCGAAATACGTTTCCGCTCATCTTCTTGTGCTTTAATCACGCTTTGCGTCATCGTCTTTTCATTCAGTTCGACTTGCGTCTTAAACTGTTTTGTTAAATCCCGAAGCATAAATACACGAATCCCATTTTCTTCGTCGATTGTCTGGAAACTTGCTGTGTACGGCATAATACCTTTGCCGCGCGTATTCAAATATACTTGAAAAGAACTAAAATCATTTTTCGGGCTTACTAAATAGCAAGACTTGCAGGTGATTAAATCCTGCTCATTTGTATATCCTTGACAAGACATGCAAAAAGCATTTGTCTCGCCTTCAACCATTCGACTTAGGACATCTGAATCTAAAATGAGTTTCGCAGATTCATTCATTGCAATGACCTGACCTTCAGAATTAAAAAAGAAGATGGCTTCAGCAGAATTATCGTACATTTTCATCAACAAATCCGTTAACTGAAAACTCCCGAGTTGCATCAATGCTTCACCATCTCCTTATTATAGTACGGGCCGAAATTTGACCCTACAGCGTATTTGAAATCCTTAAATAATTCTTCTGATAAAACATTATCATCACGAAAAGCAACTAAAAGTACGCCTTTGACGCGGTTATATTTATATAGGGGAATTGCGCCGAAACTTGTTAACTCTTCGGCAACAATAATTGGATAATTAAACATGTCCCCTTCAGAAATCAAAGTTTTCACATCGCTCATGAGCAGCGGCTTACCTGTTTTCAGCACGACGCCCGCGACACCTTTTCCTGTTTGTAAAATAATTCGTTTATAGCGATTACTCTTATTACCTGTTACATATTCCCATCTGCTTGTAAAACGTCCATCTGAAGGATGAACAAGTGCCAATGCGACAAGATCAAAGTTGAAAGCCTCTTTAATCTTTTCTATTTCCAGTTGAAAGTTGAATTTCTGCTGTTCGGTCATAACTTTACTCCCTATGAGAAAAAAAGCAGTTATGCCCTTTTTCCATTGTAATTACTTCTTGGTGTCTCTTCTATATATGATATAGCTTCTTCCAACGTAATTCAAAGGTACGCTCCACACGTGAACGAGTCTTGTAAATGGCCACATCGCGAAGATTAGAAAGCCTGATAAGACGTGCAACTGAAATGCTAACGGGACATTTGACATAAAACCAGCCTCTGGTCGAAAAATGAGCAACGAGCGGAACCAAATGGAAATCGAATCACGATAATCGAAATCAGGTTGCGTGACGCTTGTGCCAATCACGCTGTACATGCCAATAAAGACAATAAAAAGAAGCAACGAGTTAACGATTAAATCGGATGCTGTTGATAACTTACGGACATTGCTAATCGCAAAGCGTCTCCATGTTAAAATAAGCATACCTAGGAAAGTGACTACCCCAAAAAAACCGCCGCCCCAAATGGCTCCCATATGATACAAATGGTCACTTATTCCGACAGCGCGCGTCCATTCTTTCGGAATCCCCAGACCGGCGACATGTCCTGCAATAACAGGAATTATCCCGATATGAAATAACAAACTACCAATCATCAACTGTTTCTTTTCAATAAATTCACTTGATTTTGCTGTCCATCCAAACTGATCATTTCGCCATCTGAATATATGACCGACAATAAATACCACCATACAAACATAGGGGAAAATAACCCATAAAAATTGATCACTCATTAGCCTGTGCCTCCTGACGAATACAAGACTTGAAAGTTTCCCTCATTCCTTTGATTAAATAAAAATAGGGACTATTATGTTTCTCAAGCGCTTTTAATAAATGATACGAACCGTCTTCCATCACAGCAAGAAGCATTCCGAAACTTTGGGGTGCTCTGTCATCACCAATCCACTCAGCCGCATAGATGAATTCACACATAAGCGGTAAAAAGTCGGATAATTCTCCTGCGGGCATATCGAGTCCGAACATTTCATAAAGAACCTTCAACTTTGCAAGCATTTGTCCTCGGTCTTTCGCATCTTCATATTTTACATAGGTCATGAACAGTGTCGTTTCCTTCTGGAAATCAAATGTGTATGTATACATTTCCTGAATCTCATCGAAACTGAACTCATGCATTAAATCCCAATACTTCCTTACATCCTTATATGCCGGATGGGAAGAGTCAATTGACTCTTCCAAAACCGACGGATGATAAGTTGATTTATCGGGGTACGTAAGTTGATTTGCGAAGAAGCCGAATGCTTGTTTTTCTTCATACAGCTTCTCTAGATCAATCACGCCAAATCCCCCCGTAGAAGTTCTCTTCATATATTTGTTTGCCTGTTTTTGCTGGCTCTACCGGCCCGCATCCATCACAACTACCGTCTTCAATACTAATTGGCGCAGCATAACTGTATGGACTTTGCGTTTTACCCATACTATAATCGCCCATTTCTTCATACCCCGTCGTACCTTGTGAACGGTAGGCATTCATATGGCCTTCTTTATGGGATGTCGGGATGACGAAACGATCTTCGTATTTCGCAATTGCAAGCAAACGATACATCTGTTTCGTCTGGTGCGCCGATAAACCAACGCGATCAAGACGCGATTCATCAAAGTCTTTCCCTGATGAAACGGCTCTCATATAAGACCGCATCATGGCCATTTTTTGCAATGCTTTCTTCACAGTTTCGGTATCTCCTGCCGTCAGCATATTGGCCAAGTATTGAATTGGTATCCGCATTTCCTCAATAGCCGGGAATATCATGTCTGGATTTTTTATCGAGTCTCTTCCTTCAAAGTAATTCATAATTGGACTTAGCGGCGGAACATACCAAACCATTGGAAGCGTACGGTATTCTGGGTGTAACGGAAACGCAAGCTTGTACTCGATTGCCAGTTTGTAAACAGGCGAATTTTGTGCCGCTTCAATCCACTCTTCCGATATCCCATCTTTTCTCGCTTGTTCGATCACTTCAGGATCACTTGGATCAAGGAATAAATCACATTGCGCTTTGTATAAATCTTTTGGATCTGGCGTTGACGCCGCTTCTAGCACACGATCCGCATCATATAAAAGGACGCCCAGATAACGAATTCGTCCTGTACATGTCTCGGAACAAACTGTTGGCAAACCTGATTCAATACGCGGGAAACAGAATGTGCACTTTTCCGCTTTGTTCGTTTTCCAGTTAAAGTATACTTTTTTGTACGGGCAACCGGTCATGCAATAACGCCACCCCCGGCACGCTTCCTGGTCAACAAGGACAATGCCGTCTTCCTCACGTTTGTACATCGCACCCGATGGACATGATGCAACACAGCTCGGATTGAGGCAGTGTTCGCACAGTCTTGGCAAATACATCATAAATGCTTGTTCAAAGTTGAACTTGATTTCTTCTTCGATTTTTTCGATATTCGGATCTTTCGGACCTGTGATATGTGCACCGGCAAGTTGGTCTTCCCAGTTTGGACCCCATTCCAAATCCATATATTCGCCCGTGACGACAGACTTTGCACGCGCTACAGGTGTATGCTCGCTATCGCCTGCCATTGTGAGTTTCTCATAATCGTATGTCCAAGGTTCATAGTAGTCCTTCATTTCAGGCATATCCGGGTTGTAAAAGATCTTCCCCAGGGCTATTTTGGACAATTTCGAACCCGATTTCAATTCGAGTTTCCCTTTTTTATTGACTTGCCAACCACCTTTGTAAAGTTCTTGATCTTCCCATCGCTTCGGATAGCCAATACCCGGCTTCGTTTCGACGTTGTTGAACCACATGTATTCCGCGCCTTCACGGTTCGTCCATGTCGTTTTACATGTGACGCTGCATGTGTGACATCCAATACATTTGTCTAGATTCATGACCATTGCTACTTGCGCTTTAATTTTCAAGCCAGTTTACCTCCTTCATCTTGCGAACTGCAACGTAAACATCTCGCTGATTTCCGATTGGTCCATAATAGTTGAATCCATAACTAAGTTGCGCATATCCACCGACCATTTGTGTCGGTTTCATGTGAATCCGGGTTGGTGCGTTATGACTTCCGCCTCGTTCGTCTGTAATTTCTGATCCAGGAACTTGAATATGTTTATCTTGCGCGTGATACATAAACATTGTTCCTTTCGGCATTCTGTGACTGACAACGGCACGCGCTGTGACAACACCGTTTCGGTTGTATACTTCAAGCCATTGGTTGTCATCAATATCATGTTCAGCTGCATCTACATCTGAAATCCAAACTGTTGGCCCACCGCGAAATAATGTGAGCATATGCTGGTTATCTTGATACGTTGAGTGGATGTTCCACTTTCCGTGCGGCGTTAAATACCTCAATACGAGCGAGTCCTGTCCACCGATAATTTGCTTGTCGCGTGGTCCAAATACCATTGGTGGAAGCGTCGGCTTGTAAACTGGTAACGCTTCTCCGAAATCTAGGAATAACTCGTGGTCGATATAGAAATGTTGTCGACCTGTCAACGTTCTGAACGGAACAAGCCGTTCGATATTCGTTGTAAATGGTGAATAACGACGGCCGAGTTTATTCGACCCTGAAAATACTGGCGTTGGAATTACTTCACGCGGCTGTGCGGTTATACTCGCGAACGTAAATCGTTCAGCAGCTCGGTCAGCAGAGATATCCATTAACTCGACGCCTGTATCTTCTTCAGCTGCAGTAAATGCTTTTTGTGAAACCCGACCATTCGTAGCAGATGATAATGTCAGCATCGCTTCGGCCGCATGTTTTGCAGTGTGAAGCTTCGGTAAGCCGTTTTTAATGGACTCGTCGAAATAAGTCCCGTTAATACCTTTCATTTGTTCATATTCATCTGCAACAGAGAAACTTACACCATGCGCGCCGACTTTACCTGTTGAAAGTAAAGGCCCAAGCGTGACATATTTATCATAAATTTTCGTGTAATCACGTTCGACAATCGTCATTGCTGGCATTGTTTTACCTGGAATCGCTTCGACCTCGCCCTTTTTCCAGTCTTTCACTTCGCCGTACGGTTGTGCAATTTCTTGTATCGAGTCATGCGCAAGTGGCGTTGTGACTAAGTCTTTGTAAACACCTGGCAGATGTACTTTTGCCATTTCTGAGAAAGTTTCTGCTAGTGATCTGTAAATATCCCAGTCAGATCTCGACTCCCATAATGGATCTACCGCCGGATTGAATGGATGGACGAATGGGTGCATATCGGTTGATGATAGGTCGTGTTTTTCATACCAAGTTGCCGCCGGTAGAACAACGTCGGCATACATCGGTGTTGCCGTCATTCGGAAATCAAGCGCAACAAGTAAATCCAATTTCCCTTCTACTTCATCTCGCCATGCCATTTCTTCCGGTTTCAATTCATCATTCACCGTCGCAAGCAGGCCGTCTGAAGCGCCGAATAAATGCTTCATGAAATACTCTTGCCCTTTCGCAGAACTCGAAACTAAGTTCGAACGCCAGACGAACAGGGAGCGCGGGAAGTTTTCAGGTGCACCTGGGTCTTCTACCGCAAATTCTGTTTCACCGGATTTTAGTTGCTCCAATGTATGCGCGACGATTTCTTCAGTTGTTGTCTTCCCATCTTTCGCTGCTTCTTCGGCGAATACAAGACTGTTTTTATTAAATTGAGGATAGGATGGTAACCAACCGAGTCGTGCGGCTAAAACGTTATAATCCGCCGGATGTTCATAACGCGGTTTGCCCTCCGTCGGCGACATTAAAAGATCTGCCCCCATTTCCTCGTATTTCCATTGATCAGTTGCGAAATAGAAATAAGACGTCGCGTTTTGGAGTCGAGGTGGCGCTTGCCAATCACGAGCAAATGCAATCGTGCTCCAGCCTTCAATCGGACGACATTTTTCTTGGCCGACATAATGCGCCCAACCGCCGCCGTTTACGCCTTGAGATGCGGTCAATGTCACCAGATTTAAAATAGCCCGGTAAATGGTATCACTATTAAACCAATGGTTAATCCCTGCACCCATGATAATCATAGATCGCCCGCCAGTATCTAGCGCATTTTGCGCGAACTCACGTGCGATTTGCGTAACAAGTTCAGGTTTCACATTCGTGATTTTTTCTTGCCATGCAGGCGTATAGAATGACGTTGCATCATCGTAGCCTGATGCTTCAAGTTTGCTTCCAATGCGATTCACACCATATTGACTTAACATTAAATCGTGAACAGTTGTCACGAGACGTTCTGTACCGTCAGCCATCAATACTTTTTTCGTCGGGATTGGGCGTTTGAATGTTCCATTCGCAACATTATCAAAGAATGGAAATACAATTTCCTCCCAGTCTGCCCCGTGTTCAGCAATTGACAAGGCTGGTTCAACGCGTGTTCCGTCTTCATTGTCAAGAATCAGATTCCATTTCGCGTCTTCTTCCCAACGTTGCCCCATCGTTCCGTTCGGTACAATGATTTCATTCGTCGTTTCGTCGTAAATGACCGGTTTCCATTCTGCATGTTCCGAATCACTTCCAAGATCACTTGCGCGTAGAAAACGACCGGCCTTATAAGAATCTTCATATCTATCTAATGTGATTAAGAATGGCATATCCGTATATTGCTTCGCATAATTAAGGAACATTGGCTCTTGTCGTTTTTGATAAAATTCATCCAAAATAACATGCGTCATTGCTTGCGCAATTGCGGCATCTGAGCCTGGATCTGCTGCAATCCAGTCATCTGCGTGAACAACACTTTCCGCATAGTCCGGTGCGACAGAAACAACTTTCGTTCCTTTATAGCGGACTTCAGTTAGGAAATGAGCATCCGGCGTTCTGGTTAGTGGTACGTTTGAACCCCACATAATGATATAACCGGAGTTGTACCAGTCACTTGATTCTGGAACATCCGTCTGTTCACCCCAAATTTGCGGCGATGACGGCGGTAAATCTGCATACCAGTCATAGAAGCTGAGCATTTCTCCACCGAGTAATGATAGAAACCTTGCCCCTGACGCGTAACTAACCATTGACATCGCAGGAATCGGTGTGAAACCAGCAATTCGATCTGGTCCATACTTTTGAATTGTGTAGATGAGTTGTGCAGATATCAGCATCGTTGCATCACGCCAATTAACGCGAACATGACCGCCTTTACCGCGCGCTTTTTTATATTCAACTGCTTTTTCTGGATCTTCGACGATGCTTGCCCATGCTTTTATAGGATCTTTTAATTCTGATAAAGCTTGGCCCCACATACGCCATAGTTTTCCTCGTATGTATGGATACTTCACTCTAAGCGGACTGTATTCGTACCATGAAAAGGATGCGCCACGAGGACAGCCACGCGGTTCGAATTCCGGCATATCGGGTCCGCATGAAGGGTAGTCGATTTGCTGATTCTCCCATGTAATAATCCCGTTTTTCACGAAAACCTTCCAGCTACAAGACCCTGTACAGTTAACGCCGTGTGTTGTTCGTACTACTTTGTCATGAGACCAACGTTGACGGTACATGTTTTCCCAGTCACGACTTTTTTCTTCCAGGACAGACCAGTTTCCAGAGAACCGTTCAATCGGCTTAAAATACTTCAATCCGAAACTTTTCTTTTTCTGTTTTTGCATCGAACTAACAACTCCTTTTTGAATGACTACTCTATGACAGGAACATTCAGCCCATTCATCTACTCTTCATTATAAATAGGTAATCGTGCATCTTCCTATTAGGGTTTGTCCTATTTCTTATAGGGAATACCCTCAACCTGAAAGAATATACAGTTTATATAGAAATAAATTAAAATTGCCTATCCACTCGTACAGTAGATAGGCAATTTTAATTCATTTATAATTCAGCTCGAACTCGTTCAAATAAGATATTATTTTCAAGATGTACATGGTCGAACGTCTCTTTTTCTAATTTCTCCAAGCGTGCATAAACGAGACGATATGTGCCGCAAGCACCTTCTGGCGGCGTGAAGTCATTCGTGATTTCCCTCAGTTCGCGCAACAACTTTCCGGCATTTTCATGTTCTTCTTCGAGTTCGAAAACATGCGGTTTCAACTTTTCTTTCAATCTGTCTGTCGGTTTGTCTAGAAATTCTATCATAAGCGGAAATACAATTCGGTCTTCATCTTCCGTATGATCCAGCAGTTCAATTCGCAACTCTTTAAATAAATCCTGCAACCTTCGCAGATGTGGGTGATTTTCTCCGTGTACACGGGAAACTCTTGTTATATAGGGTGCTAATGAAGGCAATTCTTGACGTAAGTTTTGATGATAGTTTTCTTGGATGTAGGCGATCAATGTTTTGTTTCCAAAACTAGACGGATGCGTGTTACCACGATTATCCTGTGTCTTTTTCACAGTAGTAATCTCTTCAAAGACGACATCGGGTTGAATTCCTTTTTCCAAAGCTGCTTCTAGTAACGACACTTTTCCACCACAACAATAGTCAATCCGGTGTTTCCTGAAAACATCTGCAGACCATGGAACCGCAGTAACAATATCAGCTACATTCATTTCCATTGAAATTGTTCCCATCATTAATTCCTCCTCTATTGTATGCATATCATTTCGTTAAATTTATAGGCGGGCTCTACCCCATTAGGGAATCTACCCAATAAACGTAAAACATGGTCTACCGAGAAGTACCCTTTAGGATTAACCCGTTGTCTATATAATAGAAGAGATTATTATGACTGGATATGATATAAATCACAATTTCGAGGATTTAATGAATAAAAAAACTACGCACCAGCGTGGCGATGCGTAGTTATATCCTTATGTTTAAATTATTGCAATACCTGCGATTGAAGTCCGCGCAATTGAGTTCGAAGTCCTCTCCCTCTCCCGTTCCAGCGGTGTGAAAACAATCAAAACCTATAAATCATCAAACCCATTCAAATCACTCGTTTTGACATATTGCCTAGAGGCTTGTTCGAAGAAATCTGTTTTCGTATCATCGAAACTATCCACGTAGGCTTTAATCCATCTCATAGGATTGTTGGTGAACTCTGGATAGATTTCATCGAGTCCGAGCATCCGCAGCATTTTATTGGCCCGGTATTTAATGTAGCCTTCCATTTCTTCAAGATCGATGCCGTCAATATCTGCCAACACATACTGGCTCCACGCGACTTCTTGTTCGACGGAGTGGCGGAATTGATCGTAAATCCATTCTGTGAACTCATCTGTATTGTATTCTGGATTTTCTGCTAAGGCTGCGCGGAATATGTCGCTAATTGCTTTTCCGTGCTGTAACTCATCGCGGTTAATATACGACACCATTGTCGATGTTCCGACCATCTTCTGGTTGCGCGCCAAATTGTAGAAGAACGCGAAACCGCTGTAAAAAAATAGCCCTTCCAGTAAAGTCGTATAGACCATTGCTTTTAACGCAGAATCAATCGTCGGTCTTTCTGCAAATTCATTGTACACGTTGACAATGCGTTCATTCCTGCGCATTAAAACCTCATCGGTTCGACCCATTTCGAATGAAGCGATTTGCTTATCTAACGTCGTTACAGATGAAAGCACATAGGCATAACTATGATTATGTTCGCTTTCCTGATCCGCAATTGTCGCCATTAATGATTTGACGGAGGGATCGGTTGTAAAATGAGAAATCTTTAACGCAATATCCGTTTGCGGACCGTCCAGCGTTGCTAATAAACCAATGATTTTCAAGAATGCGTCTTGTTCAGGTTGGGTCAGCGTTGAAAATTGCTTGACGTCTTGTGTCATATCAACTTCATTTGCTGTCCAAAACAAGGAACGTATTTGTTGCCTTAGTTTATAAAAGTGCGGGTGTGCAAGATCATTCCAATTTAGAATTCCGCTGGCTTTTCCGCCGAAAATAGCGGTTGATTTGTTTGGGTTTGCTGGATTTAATACTTTTACTCTGTTTAGTGTGACCATTGTTTGATAACCCCTTCCGTCCAATTAATTACATCGATTTCTTGTGTTCCTCTTGGACTTTGTTCGATTTTCAGCGGTGCATATTTCGACTCGTAAAATCGCGCTAACTTTACTGCAGCACTGCAAAATAATGCATCTCCGCCGAATTGCGTGTCGCCAGTTCCAAAAACGTAAACATTCGAAGGTTTATAGCCTACTTCCGCCACGAAATCTTTCACTTCATCAGGCGTTGCGCCTTTGTCCCATGTAAACGATCCAATAATGAGTGCATCAAACGCACGTACGTCGGGAAGTAGCCCCGTACCGATTCTGTATTTTGTTACGTCGATATCCGATTTCAAGACAACCTCTTCAATAAGCTCCGCAACTTCCTCTGTGTTTCCGCTCCAAGTTGCATAAGCGATTAAGAATGACACCATTCACACTCCGCAATATCCGTGGCGCTTGAACGCGTGTAATAAGTTGTTTTCATGCCTGACTTCCATGCTTGAATATGCAAGTCGAGTAAAACGGAAGCACGAATCGTATTCGGGACGTAAATATTGAAAGAAATTGCTTGGTCAATATGGCGCTGCCGAGCCGCATTTTGTTTGACGGACCAACGTTGATCGACAATATAGGCGGAACGGCGATAAATGTCATACGTATTATGATCCAAGTCCGGTGCCACTGTTGGCAATTTATAATCCTTTTTCTCCTCATGGAAAAACGGTTTGAAAATCGGATCGATGGAAGCAGTTGAACCTGCAATTACCGATGTGGAAGAATTCGGTGCAACAGCCATCAAATAGCCATTTCGCATCCCATTCATTGCCACTTCAAAGCGCAGTTCACGCCATTCTTTTGAATCGTATCCTTTGTTATCGAAATAGTCTCCAGTCTGCCAGTCGGATCCTTCGAATAAAGGATAGGCCCCTTTTTCTTTTGATATTTCCATCGAAGCGGAAATAGTAAGGTAAGCAATCCGTTCATATAATGTATCAGCGTACTCTACTGCTTCGTCTGATTCCCATTGTATATTTTTCAGTGCAAGTAAATGATGCCAACCGAATGTCCCTAGTCCAATTCCACGGTATCTAGAATTTGTTCGAGCCGCTTGTACGACAGGGATTTTATTCAAATCAATGACGTTATCGAGCATGCGTACTTGAATTTTAATTAGTCGTTCTAACACGTTCGCTGGAACTGCTTTTCCAAGGTTAATGGAAGACAGATTACAAACAACAAAGTCGCCTGGTTTTGAACGGGTAACAACAATATCATCTTCGAGTGTGACAGATTCAAATTCCGTCGCACTCATGTTTTGAGCAATTTCTGAACACAAATTCGATGAGTAAATCATTCCTTCATGTTTATTCGCATTGGCACGGTTCACTTCGTCGCGGTAAAACATGAACGGCACGCCTGTTTCTAGTTGGCTTCGTAAAATTCGCTTCATTAAGTCAATCGCCGGCATTGTTTCTCGGCTAAGTTCTGGATGATTGACGCATTCCGCATACTTTTCACGGAATGAACCCTCGCCCCGTTTTTCATCGTAGGAATCTTCCAGTGAATAGCCCATCACTTCCCGAACTTCATGCGGATCAAACAGATGCCAATCTCCACGTGCTTCGACTGCCTCCATATAAATATCCGGTAAACAGACGCCTGTAAAAATATCATGCGCCCGCATGCGCTCGTCCCCGTTGTTTAATTTCAAATCGAGGAATGTGAAAATATCTTTGTGGAAAACATCTAGGTATACAGCAATCGCACCTTGTCTTTGACCAAGCTGATCGACACTAACCGCTGTATTATTTAATTGTTTAATCCATGGTAGAACACCGCTTGATGCACCTTTAAATCCACGAATCGAGGAGCCACGACTTCTAACTTTCCCCATATAAACACCGATTCCGCCGCCGTATTTCGACAAATTGGCGATATCTGTATTGCTGTCGTAAATGCCTTGCAAAGAATCGTCTACCGTGTCGATAAAACAACTTGATAATTGGCCATGTGGTTTTCCTGCATTCGACAATGTAGGTGTTGCAACGGTCATATATAAATTGCTCATCGCCCAATAGGATTCAGCTACTTTTTCTAGACGATTTTCCGTTTCGTCCTGCATTAGCGTCATGGCAATGACGAGCCAACGTTCTTGCGGAAGTTCCACTGGCTTTTTAGTGAAATCAACTGCAACATAACGATCTATTAACGTTTTTAATCCAATATAGGTAAATAACTTGTCTCGTTCGGGTTCAATGACACTTCCCAGATAATCCAAATCTGCTTTTGAGTATTTTTCGGTTAATACGGGTGTGTATAAACCCTTTTGCACTAAACTTTCCACATGGCCAGCAAAATCAGCATAGACCGATTTACCGCGTTGCTTTTCTTCGTGCGCATAGACTTCTTCAAGATAAATTCTTGCAGCAACAAACGTCCAGTAAGTTTCGTCTTCTGCGACAAAACTGATTGCCTCGAGCACCATTGCCTTCGCCCATTCAGAACGTTGCCCGTCAGGATGCCTTTCTATCCAACGTGCGCTCACTTTAAGTAACGGTGCTATTTTCTGTTCGCCAAACTCGTTTTGTAATTTATGTAATAGCTGATCAATTTTTGGTGTTTTAATTTTAGTCGTCATGTTATTCCGTCTCCTCCCAATTATGTAAATCGATTTTCGACATGAAAAAGCGATAGGTCTGCCTCTTCGGCAGAGCTATCGCTCATGGATTTTTTAAGTTGGAAACAGAATGGGCGTCCTTGAATATTCTTCTAAAGTTAGAAGATAGACGGAAGAAACCCGCTCGCTTCCACCTCTCAACCCCCGAAGAAAGTGTCGCTTGATGATGAAAGGCAGGTCTCCTGGCTTACGCATCGATCTTCCACCAAAACCTTCCCATGGATTTTTCCACAGTGGCATTCTGAGGCGGTCGTCCGCGTTTACAGTTGCGGGGACAGCTCCGGATTATCCGGATTCCCTATTAAACCGATTAAAGAAGAATTGAACTTCATTCTTCCTACAGGAAGAACTGAACTCCATTCTTCCTCCGGTACCATTCCATCATTCAATACTATATATAGTGCCTTGTTCACTTCCTATACCCTAACATATGGTGTTTTAATCGTAAATAGGTAAAAAGTTTTTCATGCGAGAATCACTCGCTTATCCACATATCCACAAGTAATTTATCCACAACATGTTAATTGCTATCATACTCTTTCATGTTCCAGAAGGAAAAGTTATGAACAGTTCTGAATAAAACTGTTCATATTACTTTTTATGCATAGAGGAATTTTTCATCATTATTTTCTCGTGTCGACAATTAAAATAGTCATAATGACAACAATAGTTGTCACTATGACTATAAAGATATACACTAGGTATGAAGAGGAGGAAATACGATGGCGATATTACTTAATCGTTTAAAAGAATTACGTGCTAGAGACGGACTCAGTCAAACTGAGTTAGCTAAATTAACCGATTCCTCAAGACAAACAATTAGTTTAATTGAACGAGGCGATTATTTACCATCTATTTTAATTGCGATGAAAATCGCGAAAGTATTTCAACTGCCTGTGGACGAAGTATTTTCAATAAAGGAGGAAGAGAAATGAAGAAAAAGAAAGGTTCACTTAGCCTCTTTATGGCTGTTGGGTTCGCGTTTACTTTCGGTTTGATTGTTATATTATGGGATGGGTTCAGCCCCAGCGTACCTTATGGAAAAGAGTTGATAGCTTTTGGAATGCTCGCTATCTTACTTGTCATGTCCATTCGTATTGGATTGATTTGGAATCAGGCTGATAAAAAGGACACGCCAGAGATCAACATCGATGAGCTTGAGGCAAGAAAAGAAAAAGTTGCCCATAAATTTGTCGGCTCTACTTCTTTATTGTTTATCATTGGGGCTACCAGTTCTTTCATCGTCGGAATAGAATGGGACTTTGGCTATGACTTACTTGCAACCGTAATTGTTATTTTATATTTTGCGATTTTTATTTTTGCGATCTATGCTCAAATGAAAGCGATTAGTTTCCATAATAAATACAGTCCTGCTGCATTCGTAAATCTGAAACGAATAGACGGATACAAAGAAATTTTTGAAAATCTGGATGAAGGAGAAAAGTTTGAGCAATATCGTGTTGCGTATAAATCCTTTTATGCCATGAACTTCCTCTTTCCCGCTACACTCCTTACCCTATTTTTTGTCTCTATCGCATCTAGCCCACAATACGTCGCAATCTTGGTAGTCGGTGCACTGTGGTTCATCATGTATATGATTTACCACCGTGAAGGTGCCAAAACACACTAATTCCTATAAAATATGTTTTAGTAGTGAATTTATAGAAAAGACCAATAATCATATTGACGCCATTGCAAATGCTTGCTATAGTCATCTACAACATCTTGGATGAAGAGAGTAACAAACTTTTCTTTTTCAGCGAACTGGGGACAGTGAAAGCCTAGTAAAGAATGCTTGTGAAGCGCACTTCGGAGATACTTTTCTGATTTAAGTAGGAAAAGTCGGTGTCTCGCCGTTATGAGTAAGCGGCCCGATCACGGGCAAGTTGAGTGGTACCGCGGAAGTTATGCTTTCGCCTCATTTATTTGAGGCGGGGGCTTTTTTTGTCCCGCATTAACGGGCAGTGAGACTCCCACCTCAAGACTTGAGATAAACGATAAGAATAGGTGGGAGTCAACTGCCCGTAAATGCCCGATTGGTTCAACTAACAATCCGTGGGGAAGAACACCCCACGGATTGAAGTTTCACTTTATTGACAAAAAGGAGGAATATGAGATGAAAACAGAGGTCATGCATGTGTTGCAACAATTTAGTCCGATTCCCTTGAATATAAATATGTTAGAACAACCCGCTCACACACATATGGGCGATTTAGCATTGCCCTGCTTTCCGTTTGCAAAGAATTTAAAAAAATCGCCTGTTATGATTGCGGATGAAATTGCAGATGCAATCCGTCATCCACTTATCCACAAAGCCGAAGCCGTAAACGGTTATGTGAATATCTTTCTGAACCGTTCTCAAATCACTAGTTCCCTGCTCGATAGAATCCGTGAGCAAACTAAATCCTACGGGTCATCCGATGTTGGAAATAACGGGGTCGGGACAATTGATATGTCTTCCCCTAACATTGCAAAACCGTTTTCCATGGGACATTTGCGCTCCACGGTCATCGGAAATTCAATTTCTTTATTGCTTGAAAAGAACGGCTACAAAACTGTGAAAATCAACTATATCGGTGATTGGGGGACACAGTTTGGCAAGCTACTAACAGCCTATCGAAAATGGGGCAACGAACAAGAAGTAAGAACAAACCCGATCCAGACTCTATTAAAGCTCTATATCCAGTTCCATGAAGATGCAGAGCAGGATGAAGCATTGAATGATGAAGGAAGAGCAGCTTTTAAGGCATTAGAAGACGGGGATACCGAAGCGCTTGCCTTATGGGATTGGTTTAAATCAGAATCATTGAAGGAGTTTCAACGCATTTATGATTTACTCGGCGTGAAATTCGATTCTTATAACGGCGAGGCTTATTACAACGATAAAATGGAACCTATCGTCGATTTGTTGAATGAAAAGGGATTGTTGAAGGAATCGGACGGCGCTTTGGTCGTCGAATTAGGAGATAAAATGCCGCCTTGCCTGATTAAAAAATCAGACGGAGCGACACTGTATGCGACTCGCGATTTAACTGCTGCAATCGACAGAAAAAAGACATATGATTTCGAGAAATCCATCTATGTCGTCGGGAATGAACAAAGTCTACACTTTACACAATTCAAAAAAGTCCTCGAAAAGATGAGTTATGAATGGGCGCAGGATATCGAACATGTACCTTTCGGGCTTATTTTGAAAGACGGAAAAAAGATGTCGACGCGTAAAGGCAAAATCGTCTTGTTGGAGGAAGTTTTAAAAGATGCAATCTCGCTTGCACAATCAACGATTGAAGAAAAAAATCCGAATCTGGAAAATAAGATAGAAATTGCTGAAGCTATTGGTGTTGGCGCTATTATTTTCAGCGATTTGAAACAGCACCGAAAACATGATATTGAGTTTGATCTAGAAACAATGCTTCAGACTGAAGGAGAAACTGGTCCCTACGTTCAATATACTTTCGCCCGTGCTAATTCGGTGTTAAGAAAGGCCGGGGAAACAAACTCTTATACAGTGGATGAAGTGAATGATTTCGAGTGGAAAATCGTAAAAGAGCTAGAACAGTTCCCTGAAATCATCCAACAATCCGCTAAAGAACTAGATCCTTCAATCATCGCGAAGTACGCGGTTAATCTGGCACAGGCTTTTAACTCATTTTACGCGAATGTTCATGTACTAACCGATTCGAAAAACAAACCATATAGAATCGCACTTATCACAAGTACGACGATTGTCCTAAAGGAAGCGCTTCGACTGTTGGGAATGAAAGCACCCGAAAAGATGTGAATTAAATCTAAAAAACCTGTATCGCAATTTTTAAGTTGCGATACAGGTTTGATTTCAAATTATCTGTTGTTATTGTTGTTGTTATTTCGGTTATTGTTACGGTTGTTTTTATCATTGTTATTGTTGTTGTTATTGTTGTTAGGGTTTAGATCAAGAAAATCATCACCAAACTCTAAGTTTTTGTCTTGATTATTGTTCTGGTTGTTACGGTTATTTCGGTTATTGCGGTCGTTTTGATCTTGGCGATTACGATTGTTGTTGTCCATGAATGGTTTCACCCCTTTAAAGTTTGTTAAGTGAATGCCCCACCTACAATTTATATCATGTCCCCAAGTTGAAAAAAAATCCGCTTTTTCAGCTTCCAAGTTTAACCTATTTTTCGACGTACTTTTTACTATTCATTTACAATTTCATGCCCTACAAAAAACACCTCCACAAGTCTTTGATATGTTTTGCTTGAATGCAAAAAATATACTTTTCCTGTGAAGGTGTTTTATTCGAATAAAAAAATGTTTTTTGCTAAGGCTAATTATAGTTTTGAAATTCTGTCTTTCACTTTGGAATCTTCCCAGCATTCGGCGTTTTTCAAGCCAGGAATGGAACTTGCTTTAAACACTGGATTCAAACCTTTACGTCTTTGCGCAGAGAAGTCATCCAACACTTTAAATGCAACTCTTCCAAGTATCGCAATTACAATCAAGTTCATGACAGCCATGATCCCCATGAACAAATCCGCCATGTTCCAAACGACGCTCACTTTCGCCATCGCGCCGAACATAACCATGCCGAGTACCAAAACGCGGTAAATCGTCATCCATGATTTATGTGCTTTAATGAATTCAATATTCGTCTCGCCGTAATAATAATTTCCGACAATCGAACTGAAAGCGAAGAACATGATCGCAATCGCAACGAAATATGGCGCCCACGAACCAACATGAACTGCCATGGAGGCTTGCGTTAATATAATACCACTTTGTTCTCCAGTCGAATAAAGTCCAGCCAATATGATAATAAAAGCAGTGGCCGAACAAATCATCATTGTATCAAAAAACACACCTAAACTTTGTACAAGTCCTTGTTTCGCCGGGTGGGAGACATTCGCCGTAGCTGCCGCATTCGGCACACTTCCCATTCCAGCTTCGTTAGAAAATAATCCTCGACGCACCCCTTGCATCATGGCTACACCGATACCACCACCGACGACTTCCTTAATGCCAAAAGCATGTTCAATGATCAACATAAAGACGGCGGGAATTTCCGTAATATTTACGATGACAACATAGAAGGCGACTAATAAGTAAAATATCGCCATGATTGGGACAATTAACTCTGTGACTTTAACAATTCGTTTCACGCCGCCAAAAATAATAACCGCTGTTAATATAACTAATGCAAGGCCGACTAACCAGTCTGGTAGACCGAAAACATCCATAAACGATTGGCTAATCGTATTCGATTGAACCGCATTAAAGATAAATCCAAAACATAGCGTTAATAAAACTGCAAAGACTATTCCTAGTTTGCGATATCCAAGTGCTTTCTGCATGTAGTATGCTGGTCCACCGCGGAATGTATCGCCGTCCTTCACCTTATACACTTGTGCTAGCGTACTTTCTACAAAAGCAGTGGCCATTCCGATAATTGCAATCATCCACATCCAAAATACCGCCCCAGGGCCGCCAATTCCAATTGCAAGCGCTACGCCCGTCACATTTCCAGTGCCTACTCTGGAAGCGGCACTAATGGTAAACGCTTGAAAAGGGGAAACCCCATCGTTACTTTCCTTTTTCTCAAAGATCAGTCGGAACATCTCTTTAAATAATCGAATCTGGACAAATTTGGTGCGAATCGTGAAATAAACACCAATTATCAATAAAAAACCAATGAGTACATACGTCCATAAAAAATCATTTGCAGGACCGACTAACCAGTTAAGCGCGTCCATTACCATATGCAACAAATCCTTTCAACCAAAACTTCTACTTAGACATCTTAATACACACATTCCCTCAAAAGATACAAAAAACACTTTTTTTATAGGTTTTTTTATTAGTTATAAAAGTCGTACTGATTGGTTAATTTCATTCCAATCAGTACGACTTATTTTTTCTTATAGTGCTGCCTTTACTGTTTTCCGGTAGTAACCTATAGTCAAGAATGCAAAGACGATGTAAATGATTGCGTATAATCCCATCGCAATGGTCGTTGGTACTGTAATATCAGACATGAACAAGAATGACGCTGCTTTTATCGCAAAGACAGAATGCAACAAACCGATTGCAAGCGGCAATCCGAAAACAAACATTTGCTTACGAATAATTCCTTTCATAATATCCTTCACCGTAAATCCAAGCTGACGAAGCGTCGCGTAACTTTGTTTTTCCTGTTCAGCTTCCGTCATTTGTTTGAAGTACAGGATGCTCCCTGTGGATATTAAGAACACCAAGCCCAGGAAACCAGCGATAAAGATTAGTAACCCATTAGTTTGAATTCCATTCTCATACATCGAATAGTAATCTTTAGCGTAGGCGTAATTCTCCCCTTCGGCATGATCTATATACTTTGATTGGAAAAATATTTTAGATGCAGCTTTGAGCTGATCTTTATCAAGTAAATTAACTGCAAATACATCTAGAATTTTACTATCTTCATTTTCTGAGGGCAATTGTTCTTTTAACTCTTCAAAATACGCATCACCGATGACTAATTGAAAACCTACAGAAACGTAATTCACAACGTTTCCACTGCCCAACTCCGTTACACGAAATTGCCTGTCGGTATCTCCACTAGTAATGTTGACGTCAAACGGCAATTTCATATTTTTCATCGACATCGCATACATCATATCATGCATAACGGCTTTTCCTTTCGTAGGTGCCTTAACTTGAAAACCGGCTTTTTCAAGTTGTTGATCACTCACAATAGAAAATCCGTACGTACCGTCCATCGGTCCATCCCACTCTGGGAAAACTTTTTTTTCGAATGTACCCCAAACAGTAAGTAACTCAATTTTATTACTCGTAAAGCCAATTCCGTTCTCTTTTAGCTCTTCCCCAAATTGCGCCGCTAATTCCCCGTTACTTTCAAACATAAAATCATGCGGCATGGAATAGCGTGACTCTTTTTCCGTCGAATAATAAAGTGAATAACAACCCGCCAACATCGCAAGCGTCATTGCAGATAAAACAGTAATGATCGTTAATGAATTGGCATTTCCTTTCATGCGGTGCATAAGTGATGCAATTGACAAACTATTGTTCAATCCAAGATGACCTTGTTTTCTAGCACGAAACTTATAAAACAACCAACTAATTGTGATGCGAAACAACAGATACGTTCCTAAAATGGTCGATACTAGGACAGCAACCATATTGAACAACAGCCATTCGTTCAACATATTCCCTGATAACCAGTAACCAAAAACGATTAGACCAATTCCTAAAAGAGCCAAGATTGCTGATACGACTGTTTTCGGTTTCTTTGGATTCTCTCCTTTTTTATCTGCATTAAATAAACTAAGCAATGTGTTTCGATAAACTGCGAATATCATTTGTATCGTTGTTAGTAAAATAATCGCAACGAACACAATTATTGTTTGCAGAATGGCCTCTGTTGAAAATGATAAGGCTATGAATCCTTCATAACCAACCAACTTCATCAGCAATAGTAAAAACACACGCGATACGAGTATGCCTACACCTATTCCAATAACGAGTGCCCCCGCACTCAGAATCGTATTTTCAATAATTAGAAGGCGTGAAACGGCAGCTTTATTCAAACCGATCAATTGATATAAACCAATCTCACGGCTGCGTCGTTTAAGAAAAATTGCATTTGCATAAACAATAAATATCCCTGCGATAAAAATGAGTAAACCACCAGCCACTTTAAAAGCGGAATCAAACTTCATTGATTGTCCAGCTCGATCGACAATCGAGGAGTCATATTGCAAAGTAGCAAAAACGAAATACAGAACGACACTAAAAATGAGTGCGAAGAAATATAAATAATAATGTTTAATATTTTTCCGCATGCTACGAATGACCAGGTCAAATAGTGTCAACGCTGTCACCCCCGAGAACACCCTGGACTTTTAAGATGTCCTGGAAAAAGGCCTGTCTCGTTTTGTCGCCGCGGTATAATTCCGAATAAATCTGTCCATCTTTCAAGAAAACAACACGGCTCGCGTAACTAGAAGCAACCGCATCATGCGTTACCATCATGATCGTGACGCCACGCTTTTTATTAACATTTTCCATCGTACCTAAAAGCGACGAAGCCGATTTCGAATCAAGTGCTCCTGTTGGCTCATCCGCAAATACCATAGAAGGTTCATTAATCAGTGCGCGTGCTGCCGAAGTCCGTTGCTTTTGGCCACCGGATATTTCATGCGGGTATTTATGTGCGATGTCGGTAATTCCCAAAATCGTTGCGATGTCGTTGAATCTTGCTTCTGCTTCTATTTTCTTCACTTTTCCAAGTGAAATTGGCAGAAGGATATTTTCCTTCGCGGTTAATGTATCCAAGAGATTATAATCTTGAAAAATGAACCCGAGTTTGTCGCGACGGAATGCCGATAAACCAGCATCTTTCATCTTCGATATATCATCTCCGTCAATCAAAATCGCACCGTCTGTCGCACGATCGATTGTGGCTAGAACATTCAACAGCGTAGTTTTCCCAGCTCCCGAAGGTCCCATTATGCCGACGAATTCCCCTTTGTTCACGCGAAGATCGATTCCTTTCAATACTTCCTGCACATTCCCTCTTGTACCAAATGATTTACGAACGTTTTGTGCGTGTAATACAGTTTCTTGCGATGTATGTGTTTTATTCACCACGAATGCCTCCTTATTTCAATCCTGCATTTATCATATCGTGAAATTTATGTGTGGTCGCTTGATTGTGATGACAAAGAGGCTGTCCAATGTGACATTGTTGTCACGTTCGTCAAATATTGGTGAATCTCAGGTGGTCCAAAAGTCCCTTTTTGCGGATATATTGTTCGAATGTACGGATATCTGTCTCAAACCTGCGGATATAACTTGAAAACAGACGGATATATATCCTCAATACACGGATATGTGCACAAAACGTGCGGATATATTTATTTCATCGTTTAAGCACCATTTGATCGAACTCATTTTCAGTCGGAAACACGATTTCCATTGTTGTTCCATTACCAGTTGTTGATTTAACAGTTAATGTAATCCCCATTTTCGCCGCGACTGTTTGAGCCAGATAGAGTCCGAGTCCCGTCGCTGCATTATGTATTCTACCTGTGCCTCCCGTAAATCCTTTATCAAAAACACGTGGAAGATCATGCGGTTTTATTCCCGGGCCATCGTCTGTAATGGACAAACTTGCAATCCCCGATGGTTTTATGCTTGTCGAGATCGTGATTGTTCCGCCAGCTGGACTGTATTTAACAGCATTCGTTAATAATTGGCGCATGATAAACCTGCACCATTTAACGTCCGTTAACACTTCCACACCTTCCCCTTCAAACTCGACCGCAATATTTTTATCCATGCACCATGAAGCAAGCTCCCGCACTTCTGCCGAAGCAAGCTTTTGCAAATTTGTATTCTCAATTACATAGTCTGCTTCTATCGACGCCAGTCGTGAAATTGACAACTGCTGGTCCACGAGTAAATGTAGACGCAACCACTCTGACTCGATTTTCCGAAATGCAGGATTACCGCGATGCTCGTCTATTGTGAGTTTCATCGCGGTAAGCGGCGTTTTCACTTCATGCACCCAGGAAGCGATGTAATCCCCTTCATGGATAGTTACTTTTTTCATTTCAGAGGATTCTTTCGACCAGTTCTCTGCCGCTTGAAGAAGCATTGCCTTCGTTATTTCGTCATAAGAAAAAGTTGTGTCAGGCAATGCAATATACCACCCATCTATTCCCGCCTCCATTAGCGAAGAAAGTGCTTTGGTGAACCTCGTCTCCACTCGATAACGCCAAATTAAAAATGCGATAAAAGAGACCACTAGTAACATATTAAAATAGAGCACTGACGTAAATTCCACTGCGATTCCTTGATCAAGCCATACAATTAGGTTAATAAATCCAACTGCCGCTATGAAAAAGAGTATCCAACTTTTCCGGTCATTTATGTAGCGAATAAACATAAGGATACCCCATTTCTACAGTGTAATAGCGACATAGCCTAGCCCTTTTTTCGTTACAACTGCTTCACCCAGTCCGATTTCCGCAAGCTTGTGGCGAAGCCTTGTCACGTTCACGGTAAGCGTATTATCATTTACAAATCGTTCGTCATCCCATAACTTTCGAATCAGCTCATCGCGGGAAACAATCTCGTTACTTGATTCAACGAGTACTGCCAGGATAAAAAATTCGTTTTTCGTCAATTCAACTTCAATTCCATCCATGCGAATAACGCCGCGCTTCATGTCAATCATGGCACGATTCCATTCAAGGACATCAGGTTTTTCTTCTCCATAAGAATACGTTCTTCTAAGGAGGGCTTGCAATTTAGCGAGTAACACATCCGTGTCAAAAGGTTTTTGAATATAATCATCTGCCCCCATATTCATCGCCATGACCATGTCCATCGGATGATCGCGGGATGATAGAAAAACGATAGGAACTTTAGATACTGCACGTATTTCTCGACACCAATAAAACCCGTCAAATGCGGGAAGTTGAATGTCGAGTATGACAAGGTGCGGTTCTTGGATTAAAAATGAAGTCAGCACATCTTCGAAGTCATCTGGACCTGTCACAGTAAATGACCATTGTTCAAGTCGAAATTTTAATGATTCAAAAATAGCCAGATCGTCTTCTACAATGAAAATATTCATATCCAATACGGTCACTTCCTTTACTTATTTACACTATAACCAAGATGATGCGCGAGACGCAATTATAGGCGTCATTTCCCGCGTATTCTCACTCAATTTTCAAATAAGTCCAATTTCAATTCCTGCAAAATTCCGTTCAATATGTTATACTATATGAATGCGACGTGATTGCTATAGTCTTCAGGGATACAATACGTCCTCATGGCCCCCTTCGATTTGGTTAGGTTCTTATCGAAAATACAGGGCTTTTTTTAAAAAACACAGGAGGTACCTATGATTAAGTTTGAAAATGTAACAAAAACGTACGACGGTGGATTTCAAGCAGTGAAATCTGTCGAATTTGAAATTCAAGACGGCGAATTACTTGTTCTAATCGGTCCAAGTGGTTCGGGTAAATCAACAACAATGAAAATGATTAACCGCATCATCCCCCACACAAGCGGCACAATCTCCATCGACGGCAAAGACGTCAAATCATACGACGCTGCCGAACTCCGCCGAAACATTGGCTATGTCATTCAGCAAGTCGGGCTCTTTCCTCATTATACAATTGAGAAAAACATCGCAGTTGTGCCCCAACTTAAAGGCTGGAATGAAAAAGATATAAAATCACGCGTTAACGAACTATTACTGCTCGTTGGACTAGATCCTGAGATTCATGCAACTCGTTATCCAAAAGAACTTTCGGGTGGACAACAGCAACGCGTCGGTATTGCAAGAGCGCTTGCAGCCGATCCAGATATTATATTAATGGATGAACCTTTTAGTGCGCTTGATCCTATCACACGTGAACAATTACAAGCCGAATTAATTACACTACACAAGAAGTTGAAAAAGACGATTGTGTTTGTTACGCATGATATGGATGAGGCACTCAAGATGGGTGACCGTATAGCGATTATGAAAGATGGCAGCTTACTTCAACTAGACACTCCAGAAAAAATACTACATGAACCTGCTCACGGCTTTGTTGAGGAGTTTATAGGGAAGCATCGAATTATTCAAAACCCAGAACTTATGCCGGTTACTGAGATTATGTCAGAATCAATTGTAACTTCTCTTCCACATCGTTCTCCTGAAAGAGCGATATCGCTTATTCGCCAACGGAAAATCACGCATCTAATTATCGCCGATGACGATAAACAAATACTAGGAATTGTATCTGCTTATGATTTAATCAAGGAATTTAATAACATCCAAACGGTTGATGAAATTATGCTCCCTGCAGATCCGGTTTTATTTGACTCGGACACAGCAAAAGATGCAATTATTATGATTGATGAAGCACCGCACGGAATGATTCCAGTTGTGGATAAAAATCGCAAAATCGTAGGACTTGTCACACGCGGCTCCTTGCTCTCCGCCATGTCCAGCCCGTGGACGGATACGGAGGAAAAAACAAATGAATAATTTAAATATATGGCAACAACTCGTTGAACAAACTCAATTACGTTGGGGTGAAGTGCTAAGCGCCACCTCTGTTCATATTCAACTCGTATTCTTTTCGATGATCATCGCCACTACACTTGCCGTAACACTCGGAATTGTCGTGACGCGCGTACCAAAGCTTAAAACAATTGTACTCGGCGGAACTGGTATTCTTCAGACGGTACCAAGTTTGGCGTTGCTTGGGTTTATGATTCCCATTTTCGGAATCGGCGTAAAGACTGCCATTGCAGCCCTATTTCTTTACTCGTTGCTTCCAATTATGAGAAATACGTATACAGGCATTAAAGATGTCGATCCCGCAACGATTGAAGCAGCTAGAGGGATGGGCATGACGAGCATGCAAATTTTATTCAAAGTCGAATTGCCTTTAGCAGTTCCAGTCATTATGGCCGGAATTCGTACGGCTGCTGTTATTAACGTCGGAAACGCGACACTTGCAGCATTTATCGGAGCAGGCGGACTCGGAGACTTCATTTTCCTTGGTATTACACGAGGCATTGATGGATTGATATTACTCGGGGCTATCCCAGCCGCACTTCTTGCGCTTATCCTGGAAACGTTCTTTAGTGCAGTTGAACGTTGGACAACGCCGGAAGGATTGAAGTAATCATGAAAAAGAAATTGATACTCGCAACATTAACTGCCTTACTGGTAAGTATGTTATCGGGTTGTATCTTTATCGAAAAAGATTCGCTTAGACTCGGCTCCCGTAACAATACGGAAAGTATTATATTGTCGCATGTGATGGGGCAATTAATCGAAGATAAAACAGATATCGAAGTTATTTATAAAGAAAACCTTGGTGGATCGTCTGTTGTCTGGAACGCTATGACGAATGGACATATTGATGTCATTCCTGACTATACGGGAACGATTGTCGTAACGTATTATCATCAAGAACCTGGTACCGCTGAAGAAACGCTTAAAATGACGAAGGAACTTGTGAATGGTGACGGCATTTACGCGTTTAACACATTCGGGTTTAATAATACGTATACACTTGCACTTGATGAAACGATTGCGGAAGATCTTGATATTCACACATTCAGTGATTTCGCTAAACACTCAGGAGACTTTACATTGGGTGCGGTGTTTGAATTTATTGACCGACCGGATGGGTTACCTGGTTTCCAAAAGGAATATAACCTCGATTTCAAGAACGTCAAAGGGATGGACCACGGCATGATGTACCGCTCGATTAGTGCGGGTGAAGTCGACGTGATTAACTCTTACACGACGGACGGACAACTACAAGTGTATGATTTACGCGTGTTGGAAGATGATAAATCATACTTCCCGCCGTATCATGCCCTTCCACTCGTTCGACAAGAAACGCTTGAAAGATACCCTGAACTTGAAGAAGTCTTGACGCTTCTTGAAGGGAAAATCGATGAAGAAGCGATGCAAATTATGAACGGTAAAGTTGATAATGACGGCATGATGGTCGAACGCGTTGCAAAAGAATTTCTTATTGAAGCAGGACTGATTGAGAAAGAATAAGATGGTAATTATACCGGGTGCTTGAATTAGTTATTCAAGTACTCGGTTTTTTTACGCCAAAATCGTTGATATTCAGTTGCGGGTGTAGTTTGCTTGCACTTATTCGTGGTTTGCGTGTAGTTTGCTTGCACTTATTCATGGTTTGCTTGCACTCGACCTCTGTTTGCTTGCAGTGTAACGTGGTTTGCTTGCGCTCAAATCATTTTGCTTGCAAGTCATGACCTTTGACTCATTCAATATACCATTATTTGTACGTTGCGTTAAAAAATAAAAAGTAGAAAGGAGTTTTAAAAACTCCTTTCTACTTTTTAATTTACAATTAGCTATATACCGGTTGATCTTGCAGTCGTAGTGCGAAATCTAGGTGTGCTTTATAGAAGTCTTTGGCCAATCCTTTTTCAGCGCCATCATGTTTTGTAAGCTTTGTAATGAGCGTGCCTCGGACGCCTTTAGCCACGTCATTGTCCAAGTATTTATTTCCTTCAAAGAATACTTGAGAAATGAGCGGATCTCCGTTTTCCGGTTTAAACAAGAAATGTAAGTGTGCTGGTCGCGTTGGATGAGAATCGATCCACTCCAAAAATTGTCCAGTGGGTCCATTTGTCGGAATCGAATAATCCCCCGGTACGACTGTTTTCACTTCGAAGTTTCCATCCGCATCGGTTTGAAGAATACCACGTAAATTTTCATTTGGAATGCCCTCAGCAAAACCAGAGTACTCCCCGCTCGCATCAGCTTGCCACATATCTACAGTTGTATTGGCCAGTGGGTTTCCATCGACATCCTTAATTGTTCCACTAAAGAACAGGACGTCCCCAGGCTCATCGGAACGCATCGGCAGCGCATAAGGTGCCGTTAGTTTCGTGGCATTTTCTAAATAATAGGGGCCAAGAATTGTGGGTTCTGTCCCTTTTACATTTTTGTACATCTCTTGGAGTGCATGCGTTTCGAAAAACACATCCATGAATAGCGGAACTTCACCTGCTTGCCCCAACTTATTCAGCCAACCAACCAATGCTTCATAATCATTATGGTCCAATTCATGTTCGCTTATTAACTCCTTAAATTTGGTGACCAAACCGTTATAAACATCGACAACTTTTTGATTCATTCGTTTCATTCCTCCCAGTATAAATTAATTTACACGCTATTTATAAAAGTGAATCGCTCGTTTCGAACCAAGCCGGAATCCCCGCAGTTAACATACTGATCAAACCCATTTCAACGAGCTCTTCTTCAGAAACACCGATTTCTCGGCCCGCATCAATCCACTTTCCAGCCGCTACGCCTTGAAGTTCGACTGTGTATATGCCCGCCATCAAAATGTATTTTAGCTTTGAGGAGACAAATCCTTCTTTAAATAAGTTTTCCACAAACATTGGATCACCGGCGCGGACACATTCTAGCAATTTTTCAATGAAACTTGTGTCTTCGTTTCTCATTAACTGAATCATTCTAATGAGAATCTCCTCTAAAGAACCGTCATCTTCAATTGATGAATCTTGAAAAGAAAGTGCGCAATCCAATGATTTAAACGCCATTTTCAGCGCTTCCTCGCCGTTATACACATATGGAATGAGTAGATATTCGACGAGTTCAGGAATTGTCGCTCCCTGGTTCATAGCGCTTTTTGTATGATAAACCATGCTGCGTTCATATAGTCTAGCGGCATTCATGCCGATGAGAAGAAGATCTTTTTCCTTTGTCGACAGACTACCGTCTTTCATTATGTCGCTGCGCAATGCCGTGTAATGTCCGAGTGCATCGGCATGATAATCATGCATTTTCTGCACCCAATCTGGCACAACGTCATATATTTTTTTGAAATAAGCTAACCCATCACTCATTCCCATTCACCCTATCCAAAAAAGACTTTACGCATTTATTTTTTAAAATAACTCACATCGTCCGGATTAATCCACGTATCGTTCGTCCAACCATCTAAGTTGTAATCATTCATGCACGCTTCTGCAAACTTCTCGAACTCGTCTGCCTGTCCACTCATATTGGCAACAACGAGATTTTCAAGACGAATATTTTCGTGGTTTCCGGAGTAATTGCGCTCGTATAATTCATGCCTGCCGCCGTACTCAGTTCCGATTACATCCCATAGTAATTTGATAAGTTTTATTTTCTCTTCCGCTTTAACGCCGTAAGAGCCTCTATATAATTTATCTAAATACGGTCTTAACTCAGGATTTTTAAAGTCTTTGGCACTTGATGGTTGCGCAATTAGACTTCCAGCGACCACATTTTCGATAATTTCTTTTACTTTTGGCCATCCTTCAGACATGAACATCCGGTAAGCAAGACCGTAATTCAAATTCGGTAGAACCGTGCCGTTTCGTCCCTCATCCGGATTCAGCGCCATCGCGTCACTGATTGCCCAAAACATGTTTTTCCACGCAATAACTTCGCCTACGTTCACTTGAACGCCGCGGAATTGGTCTGTCCCATTCATTTTTACAGCTTTCAATAATAACCCTGAAACAAAATCGAGCTTCACTGCGAGTCTCGTTACACCATGAAAGGTGAACCTGTTCAAGAAGCCACTTTCCGCGAAAAAGTTATTCGCTTTTTCAATATCTTTGTAAATGATGACATTCTCCCAAGGAATGACCGCTTTATCAAAAACGAGAACAGAATCATTTTCGTCAAATCGACTGCTAAGTGGATAATCGAATGGACTTCCCATTACAGCTGCCGTCATTTCATATGACGCCCTGCTGATCAACTTCACACCTGGGGTATCCATCGACGCGATAAATACTAGTGCATAATTCTCATCTGTAATTGGTGCTGCGCCGTAATGCGCTACGAAGTTGAAGTTTGTTAAAGCCGATCCCGTTGCAACCATTTTAGCGCCACTGACGATAATGCCTTCATCCGTTTCGCCTTCCGTTCTGATAAAGATATCTTTTACGGCTTCGAGCGGTGTATGTCGATCCACAGGCGGATTGATAATGGCATGATTGAAATACCAATTTCGCTCTTGCGCTTCCTTATACCATCGCCGTGCGTTATCCGCGTACTTTCCATAGTAATCTGGGTCTGCTCCAAGTGTCCCAAGGAATGCTGCTTTGTAATCCGGAGATCTTCCCATTTGCCCAAATGTCAACTTCGCCCATTCAGCAATCGCGTCTCTGGATTCGAGGAGTTCCTTGGAGTTCTTGTCCACTCTGAAGTACTTTTGCGTGAACCCGCCGTTTCCTGTGTCCGTCTCGGTTGTCAGAACATCTTTCGTTTTTTCATCATGTAGCGCATCGTAGAGCCTTGCGATTGAACGGGCTGCATTTCGAAAAGCTGGATGTGTCGTAACATCTTTCACTTTCTCGCCATGTAGCCAAATTTCCCGTCCATCTTTTAGACTTTCTAAGTACTCTTGTCCAGTCAATGGAATCGTTGTCTTTTTCTCTTCATCTACTTTCATTATTTCTTTCCTCCTTTTAATTACACGGTTCATTACAAACGGCTCAAAACCTCAATTCTTTTCGTTCTAAATTGGAATGAAGAGTTGTCCATAATCTATTGTATTTAGGCGCACCTGGGTTTATTCATAAATAACTAGTAAGTTATGTTTATATGTTTACGTTTCAGGTCGTAATGGATGTAAATTTACCTTTGTAATAACTCAATGGCTTTCCTTCGGAATAATTAAATCTGATCACCTTTCCAATGTATAAAACATGATCTCCACCGTCATATTCGGCCCATGGTTCACACTCTAAATATGCTAGTGAATCTTTTAATCGATGACAGCGTGTCCCCTTTTCCCAGCTAAAAGGTTCATTTTCAAGCGGTCTTCCGGCGAAATGCATCGCAGTATCTTGCTGCGTTTCTTTTAATATATTGATTGTGAAATGGTTATCTTTCAAAAATTGAAATGCCTTCGTTTTTCGATCTACAGATACGAGCAGTAACGGCGGATCTAATGATACTGAAGTAAATGAGTTCGCCGTAAACCCATGTTTCCCGGCATCCGTCTCACAAGTGACGACAGTTACACCTGTCGCGAAATGTCCGAAACAGTTTCTTAATTCTTTACTATCCATCTACGTCTCCTCCAAACAGCGTATTTGTATATGGCGCTGACTTTTATGATGATTCTTCTAGCAGTCTATTCACTTGTCCATGGTCTTTATTCCTCGTTAATCGCACAAAAAAGCACACCACTTGTAATCAACAAGGGTGTGCTTTCACTTTTAAATTTTATAACTGATTAATCGTTAATCCTTTTCCCAAATTTCTTTTGAAATGTCAACTATGAATTTCAACTTTTCCCATTGCTCGTCTTCTGTTAGGTTATTTCCATGATGCGTCGAAGCAAAACCGCATTGCGGGCTTAGGCATAGTTGTTCAAGTGGAACATATTTGGACGCTTCTTCTATTCTAGATTTGATCAGTTCTTTGTCTTCTAACTCGCCATTTTTCGAAGTCACCACGCCGAGTACAACTTGTGCACCGCCACTTGGAATATGCTTAAGTGGTTTAAAGTCCCCTGAACGTTCATCATCATACTCCAAGAAGAAACCATCCACGTTTTCTTTTGCAAGCAGTGTCGGAGCGATTAAGTCATAGCTACCTTCAAAGGCCCAGTTAGAGCGGTAGTTTCCACGGCATAAATGTGTTGAAACGATTAAATCTTCTGGTTTACCTTCCAATACGCCGTTTGCTACTCGAAGAGCCAAGTCTATCAAAAACTCTCTTGAGAATTCGCCATCATTCCATGGAATATCTGGTGAAGAAAGCCCAGCAATATACACGTCATCGAGTTGTAAATAACGAACGCCTGCATCATAGAATGCTTTAAAAGCTTCGCGGTAAGTTTGAATAACATCCTTTGCATATTCTTCAATATCTGGATAGATATTTTTATCTCTAATTCCCACATTAAATAATTGGTTCGGGCTTGGAATGGTTTGTTTGGCCACCGCACGCCCACCGACGATTTCATTGAATTCAATAAAGTCTGTAATATGGGGATGATTCGGATTGAATGAGATTTTCCCAGTGTTACGGATATTATATCTTTCTGTTTCTTCGTCACCGTTAAATACGAATCCTACTTCTGGGACATATCCTTCCACGCCATTTAAATTCTCCAGAAAATCCGTATGCCAAAACCGGCGTCTAAATTCTCCGTCAGTTACTAATTCTAGTCCAATTTCAATCTGTTTATCGACCACTCGTTTAATTTCCCTAGTTTCTACTTCACGTAGTTGTTCGGCTGTAATATCGCCTTCTTGAAACTTCTTCCGTGCATTGTGTAAACTTTCTGGTCGTAGTAAACTCCCTACATGATCCGCCTTAAATGGTGCTTTTGTCAGTGTCTCCGTCAATGTTTTTGTCATTTTGCCATTCCTTCTTTCCAATTATATTAATAACTAGAATAAGAAAAACCTCTTCATTTAATAAGAAGAGGTTGGCATTTTAACGCTGTTCACTCTTCTCATCTCCAAGCTTACGCTACTGGAATTAGCACAGTACTTTAAAAGTCTGTTGCTGAGGCTTCAAAGGGCCAGTCCCTCCACCTCTCTGGATAAGAAAGTTTTACTATTTAGTTATTGAATAACACTTTACACACCCATTCACGGAATGTCAAGTGTATTTTGAATATTGTTATCAGTTTAATAAAACCGCCTTGAATGACTATCACTCAAGGCGGTTAAGTTAAAACTTATTTATTATAGTAAATCCCTGAACCAGGTCCAAGGTCGATTCCGAACAACATCCAAACGACAAGCGTAAGTGCCCAGAATAGAAGGAAAAACATACTGTATGGGAACATAACTGAGATTAGCGTTCCGATACCCATTTTTCTATCGTATTTTTGTGCAAATGCGATAATAATTGCGAAATAGGTCATTAACGGCGAAATGATATTCGTTGCTGAATCCGCAACACGGTAGGCCATTTGTGTTAATTCTGGTGAATAGCCGAGTTGCATCATAATTGGAACGAATACAGGCGCCATCATCGCCCATTTTGCTGAAGCGCTTCCGATGAATAAGTTGATAAACGCTGATATTAAAATGAACATCAAGATAAGCGGAATACCTGTTAGGTTAATGCTATCCAGGAATTGTGCACCGTACACACCGATAACAAGTCCCATATTTGATTCTGAGAAGAACGCGACGAACTGTCCGGCTGTAAAGGATAGCACGATAAACATTCCCATTGATGCCATTGTAGCTGACATCATCGCTGCAACGTCTTTGTCGTCTCGAATGCCTTTCGTTACTTTTCCATAAATCAAACCTGGCACAAAGAAAAGAATTGCAATAATTGGCACTAAAGAGCTCATAAATGGCGAACGAATAATCGGCATATCGCCTTCTACTCCGCGAAGCGGTCCCCATGAAGGTAATATTAGCAGTGAAATTAGAATACCTGCGACAACAATAGAAAGTCCAGCCCAAGTCAAACCTTTTTTCTCAATCGGTTTCAACTTCTCTAATTTCTCGCGGAACTCACCTGTGTATTCACCAAGGCGCGGCTCTACGACTTTCTCTGTCACCCAGGCACCGACTACTGTTAAAACAATTACGGATGCCGCGATGAAATAATAGTTCATAGCGATATTCATATTTTCAGCATAAGTCGGGTCGATAATTGCTGCTGCTGCAATGGTTAACTCCCCAAGTAGTGCATCGGTTCCCGACAGGAACAGGTTCGCACTAAAGCCGCCAGAAACTCCGGCGAATGCGGCAGCTAGTCCAGCAAGTGGATGTCTACCAATCGCTGCAAATATGACAGCTCCTAATGGTGGCAAGACAACATATCCCGCGTCAGAAGCAACACTGGACATAACTCCTGCGAATACGAGTCCAAGAGTAATCAGTCTTTGTGGAACAGATAAAACAAATCCACGTAGTACAGCACTAATTAAACCTGATCCTTCCGCTAATCCAATTCCCAACATCGTGACAAGTACTACACCTAGCGGCGCGAAGCCAACAAAGTTAGCAGTCATTTGTGTAAATATATATTTAATACCTTCAGCACTCAGCAAGTTGTTAACGGTGATCATTTCACCGGCTTTTCCGGGATGCTCAACGCTAACGCCAAATGACGATACAATCCATGACAAAATTAAAACTAATAAAGCCAAAGCTGCGAATAATGTTACTGGATGCGGCAGCCTGTTTCCTGTCGTCTCTACCATATTCAAAAACCTTTGAAAGAGACTTGTCTTCTTCGTCTTCAATGTAATACTCCTTCCAACTAGCCATTCATTATCAAAAATTCAGAAAATGAAGCGTTTGTCTTTTTTAATATGATTCAGTATATAAGAATTTTATATAAACTTAAATAGGTAAACGATAAGTCTAACTATGAAGAACTATCCTCACCTTCACGCTTTTCAAATTAGTCATTTCAAGATACACTCACTACAAGGTTTGCAATAACGAATGGGGGTTCTAGTATGAAAGTAATACCAATTGGAATTTGGGGCGGATACCCAAAAGCGAATGAGGCGACATCTTCATTTTTGATTGAACATGAAGGATTTCATTGTCTCGTTGATTGCGGAAGTGGTGTTCTCGCTTCTTTACAAAACTTTTTGCCCTTGGAAAAAATAGATGCTGTTGTGATTAGTCATTACCATGCAGATCATATTGCCGACTTAGGCAGTCTTCAATATAGCCGACTCATTCAATTTTATTTAAATAATCCGTCACCACCCTTGCCGATTTATGGGCATGAACAGGATGCGGAAAACTACGCAAAACTATCTTATAAAGAGCAAACAGTAGGTATTGCAATCTTTGAGGATAAAATCACAAAAATCGGTCCTTTCACAGTATCTTTTTGTCGAACTGATCATCCAGTTTATTGTCTCGCTATGAAGTTTTCAGTGGATAATCGTTCAGTTGTTTTAACAGCTGACACTGAGTGGCGCGATGAGCTCGTCGATTTTGCAGGTGAGACAGATTTATTAATAAGTGAAGCCAATTTATACGAAGAACATATCGGTATTGCACCCGGTCATATGGGTGGAAGTGAAGCGGGCAAGTTAGCGCAGTTGGCGGATGTAAAGCGACTTGTTTTAACTCATTTGCCGTTACACGGAAACAACGAGGATATTCTGGAAGCTGCCACTAGCAATTTCAATGGAACCACTGAAATTGCGGAAGTCGGGAAAGTTTATAGGGTTTAATAGTTGAAATGGAGCCTAATCCTAAACTGAATTGGGCTCTTTTTTTGTTAACAATACTTGACGACATGTTAATAATACTATACATTATGAATAGATTAGTTAACGAAAGGAATTTGAAATGCTTAGAAATCGAGTAAGAGAATTGAGAGCAAGACATGATTTTTCACAAACAGAATTGGCGAAACGAGTAGGCGTTACCAGACAGACAATTGGCTTCATCGAAAAGGGAGACTTTTCTCCTTCGATTGCATTGTCATTACGTCTCGCTAAGCATTTGCAAGTTGATATTGGTGAACTATTTTGGTTAGAGGGGGAGGATCTTGATGAATAAAAAAGATTTTCGCGTACAGATTCCATTGTGGAACATTGCTTTATTGGTCAGCTTAATGATTTGGAGTTACGGCGCCGTCTGCGCATTTGATATGGAATTTTATACTTTTGATGATGTATTTGTTATTGGAAGTAATGAGGTACTTATTAATTGGAATATACCGGCGGTTGTATCATTTTTAATTGGTTTTTCCTTATTTGTCGCGTTTACTTTTGCTTATTTCATAAAACTTAACCGCTATAATAAGGAAAACCCTCATAAACAAATACCAACTTTCACATTCCTGAAGCTCGGAGAATTCATGGAAGACGATGAAATGTTGCGTCAAGTGACTCAAAATGCAACCAAGAAAGTGTACATCCTTTATGCTCAAGTTTTGCCATTCCTAATATTCTTCATGTTTCTACCGTTTAATCGCTATATTTTCATCGTCTGTTTATTAATTATTATGATACTTCATCAAGCACTTTACTATCGTGAAATCAATCAGTATATAAATGGAAAGTATAGCTTAAGCCAGGAAATTAGCCAGAGTGAAAAGAGCAAAAATGATTTAAAAACACAAAAGTTCCAAAAAGGAATGAAAGTATTTTCAATTGTGTTTATCGTAATGATTCTAACCGTTTCCACAGGACGTATATTACTAATCAAAAATAATTCAGATGCAATTATGATTAAGGCCGAAAAATGTATGGATCAAACGGGTACTTTTTTCTATGAAAGCGGCAGTCTATTCACACTTTCTACGGTTACTTGCGAAGAAAATTAAAAAACATTTTAAGTTCGTAGAAAAGAAAAACCGTTCATTACTCGAAAAAAAGTAATGAACGGCTTTCGTCTATTTTCCCTTCAACTTATCTGTATATTATATTCTTTCATTTTACGATAAAGCGTATTCCGGCTAATTTTTAGTCGTTCTGCCGCTACGCTAATATTCCCTTCAGCCATTCGGATATGTTTTTCCATTACGGATTTTTCCGCACCTTTTAAGGGATCCATATCATCCGTAATTTCGATGCTTGTACCACTAGTATCAATTTGGATTTCTTCAGGACCAATTACTTTCCCGTCGGATAGAAAGGTCGCTTCTATGAGAACACTCATAAGCTCTCGGATATTACCGGGCCACTTATGGGTTAAAATCTTTTGCTTCGCTCCCTCTGATAACGTAAAATCCGAATACCCTTTCTCTTCCAATAAGCTACTCACCAGTTGGATTAGGTCTGTTCGTACCCGCAGTGAAGGAAGTGTGATTTGTATTCCCTTTAAGCGGTAATATAAATCTGCACGAAAACGTTTTGCTTCAATTTCTTTTACTAAATCTTTATTCGTTGCGGCGATAATTCTCACATCTATTTTCTTTGTAGTTGTACTCCCAACAGGCGTAATTTCCTTCTCTTGCAATGCTCTCAGCAACGTCACTTGAGCCCGCAAAGACATATCACCAATTTCATCCAGAAAGAGTGTGCCATTTTGGGCTGCTTCAAATTTCCCTTTCCTGCCTTCTTGATTTGCACCTGTAAAGGATCCACCAATATAACCGAATAACTCGCTTTCGATCAGGGATTCAGATATTGCCCCACAATTGACCGCAACAAATGGCGAATGACTTCGCATACTTGCGGAGTGTATTGATTGGGCGAATAGCTCTTTACCTGTCCCCGTTTCGCCGATAAGTAAAATTGGTATATCGGTAGCGGCCGCTTTTTCAGCCATTTTCTTTGTGCGTATGACAGATGGACAATTCCCAAAAATATCCGAAAATGTATATAAACGTTTTTCTTTCTTAGATGTTTGATGGATCGCAACTGACCTTATCGATTTCTTGCAATTACTTGTAAATGTATCAATAATGAATTGACTTCTATTCATTAACTTTTGACCAATATTATTTTGTCCGATAATGGCTTTAGCTCGATTATTCGCTCGGATGATACGATTTTCTTCATCTAACGAAAGGAATGGTACTGTAATATATTTATTCATGCTATGTTCAAATTCTTTAATCGTGAGTTGGTGTTCTAGATTCATCTGGCTGAGCAAGATTCGATTTCCAATGTCACCTGCAATAATTTGAGTCAGTGTAAAAATATAGGGATGATACTGTTCTTTTTTGCCACTAATATTAACCGCTCCAAGAATCTCTCCTGATGGAGAGAAAATGGGTGATGCAGCACAGGTTAAAAAATGCGCAGAAGCGTTAAAATGCTGGCTTCCATGAACCCTAACAGGATTTTTCTCCAGCAATGCAACACCCATCGCATTTGTTCCTCTTTTATCCTCAAGCCAATTCGTTCCAACTAGCATTTGCACTTCACTTGCTAAGTTTTCATCCCCTACTGTGTAAATAATAATCCCGTGACGGTCAACAATCGAAACAATATGACCCATCTTCCCAAAAGTTGGATATAAGTTCTTTAAACTTGCGATTGCAGAATGAGTCAATTCTTGATTTCTGTTAAGAACTTCAGTAATTTGATAATGGTCTAAAACGGTGCTATCCACTGGATCCGTCGGTTTAAACCCATATTCTTCACAACGTTTCCATGAATCCTGAATCATTTTCTTCTCAACAACATTCTCCCTCGACAAGAAACTCACCTCTTACACCTATATTATAGTTAATCAGACGGCTGATGTTTCAATTGAATGATTGTACTCCCCCACTGTCTCAAAATTATACACTGAATTGTCCGAAAATGTAACAATTCTGATTTAGAGTCCTCCTTGGATGTTGATATAGTTCAAACTATGAACTTGGCATGGAACTTGCATATTACTAGCGTGCAAGGACAAACTATTTATAGGGGGTATTATTTATGTCAGGAAATCGTGCTGTTGTTGACAAGGAAGTTGAGAAAAGCTCCATTGATTACAAAAAAGCGGGAAATCGGGCAGTTGTATACAAAGAACCTGGAAAAGTAGCTGTTGTTGATATTGGTTTTCCAGACCTAGTGTTAAGAGATGGACCTGGGGTAAATCCACTGAATGTTGGTCGTAAATGTGAACACGGAGTTATTCTAAAGGTTGTCGCCACAAATATTTGTGGAAGTGACCAGCATATGGTGCGCGGGAGAACAACTGCACCAAGCGGCTTAGCATTAGGGCATGAAATTACTGGCGAAGTCATTGAAGTCGGTCGTGATGTTGAGTATATGAAAGTAGGAGATCTCGTCTCTGTACCTTTCAATATTGCTTGTGGCCGCTGTCGTAATTGTAAAGAACAAGACACACATATTTGCGAAAACGTGAATCCTGATCGTCCAGGATCTGCATACGGATATGTTGATATGGGTGGATGGGTTGGCGGCCAATCAGAATACGTGATGGTTCCTTACGCCGACTTCCAACTGTTAAAATTTCCGGATAAAGATCAAGCGATGGACAAAATTCTTGATTTAGCCATGTTATCAGATATTTTCCCAACAGGATTTCACGGGGCATATAGCGCAGGTGTTACAATTGGATCCACTGTCTATATTGCCGGTGCTGGACCTGTAGGATTAGCGGCAGCACACTCAGCACAACTGCTCGGTGCCTCTTGTGTCATTGTAGGCGATATGATTGAAGAGCGATTAGCACAAGCTAGAAGCTTTGGGTGCGAAACAATCAATCTTTCAGAACATGATGATATTGGCGAACAAATTGCACAGATTCTTGGAACTCCTGAAGTAGACTGCGCAGTTGACTGTGTCGGGTTCGAAGCACATGGCCATAAAGGTGCAGGAGAAGCGCCTGCCTCAGTTCTTAACTCAATTATGGAGGTAACGCGTGCTGGTGGAAAACTTGGAATCCCTGGATTGTATGTAACAGGCGACCCAGGTGCGGTTGATGAGGATGCAAAATTCGGTACATTGAAAATCCGAATGGGATTAGGATGGGCTAAAGCACATCATTTCGTCACTGGACAAACACCTGTCATGAAATACCATAACTTCCTAATGAAATCGATTCTGAGCGGTAAAGCCCAAATTGCAAAAGCAGTTAATGCGACAATTATTAACCTAGATGAAGCACCGAACGGTTATCAAGTTTTCGATAAGGGTGCGGCGAAAAAATTCGTTATTGATCCACACGGAATGATTAAAAGGTAAATAGCTTCACGACGATAATGTCATCCACGGCCTGGACTTCGAATACTTGGAAGCAAGCTGTGGATGTTTTTCATTCTATTTCGTGGATTTGGAGAGTCGATATGTTTTTCACTCGCTCGTGCACAAGTCATGAGCCACTTATGGGCACTTTCGACTGGTCTTCCTTCCATCGAGGGAGTAAGCCTTCTTCGCTGCTCATTTAAGGGGGATTCCTATGTCAGCATTTTTAGGTGAATTAATTGGAACGATGATTTTAGTGACCTTGGGTTGCGGTGTTGTTGGAGGCGTAGTCCTCAACAAAACAAAATCGCAAAACTCAGGTTGGATTGTTATCACGATGGGTTTTGGGCTCGCTGTAGCTGTTGCCATATATGCAGTTGGTGGGATTAGTGGGGCTCATATTAATCCAGCAGTTACAGTTGGGTTAGCTATCATCGGCGCTTTTCCTTGGGCCAATGTTCCTGCGTATATTTTAGCTCAACTTATAGGCGCTACTATCGGAGCTGTCATTGTTTACTTTAATTATTTACCGCATTGGGAGGAAACTGAAAGTAAAGAGGAGAAATTAGTTGTTTTTTCAACCAGCCCAGCAATTAGAAAACCGATTTCCAATTTAATAAGTGAGATGATTGGTACATTCGTTCTTGTCCTGGGAATATTAGCGATTGGCGCAAATGAATTCACACAGGGGCTAAATCCGCTAATCATTGGATTTCTAATCCTTTCTATTGGGTTATCACTTGGAGGAACAACGGGTTTCGCCATTAATCCTGCGCGTGATTTAGGGCCAAGAATTGCACACTTCTTCTTACCGATAGCTGGAAAAGGTTCATCTGATTGGGGTTACGCTTGGATACCGATTGTAGGTCCATTACTCGGGGGCGCATTTGGTGCTCTATTTTATCAACAAGTGTTTAGCGGGGTAAATTCTGCGGCATTTTGGATTGTGGGTGCAATCTGTATATCGGCAATTCTTGGTGCACAACTTATGGACAAAGAACATAAAGTTCGCCCAAATGTGAGTAAGAATCAACCGATTGAAGAGCGATTGTAACGATTGAAATAAAAAATGGGCTGTTTTAGGAACAGCCCTTTTCCTCAATCATCATCGCGGTCTTTTTCAAAGTCTAGAATTTTACCTGTCATCGCGTCGATTTCAAATTCGTATTCATATTTACCGTCTTCAATTTCAATTTCGAAGTGTGCACGTTTGTCGTCGTCATCTAATTCAACCTCTTTTACAGTTCCCGGTGAATGTTTTAACGCAATTGCGATTGCTTCTTTAGCGGTAATAAAGTTTTTGTTATTTGCAGTTGTTTTTCCATCTGATTTCACAACGGCTACCTTCTTGTCGTCTATTTCTTTTTTAATGACTTCACCAGATGTGGCGTTAATATCTAATTCATACGTAACGGATCCACTTTCGACTTCAACTTCATACTCGTCGTCTGAAGAATCATAGTCAATCTCGGTTACAGTTCCACCAACTGTTTCAACCGCTTTTGTTTCTACTTCTTCAACTGTTAATTTTGACGTGTTATCATTTCCTGCAGCTTCTACTGCTAAAACACCTGTTGTTCGGTTATCACTTTTATCAGCGTTTGCGACCATTGCCACGCCGCCGATTACCACTGCTCCAGCCAATGCCGGAATTGCCATCCATTTTTTCATCTTCATCTTCCTCCTTTTGATCTTACCTTCATATTACCTGCCGAAGATGAGAGCTTCTTGTGAGGATTATTAGAATTCGATGAGAAATTAATCATCCCATTCTACGAATAAGATTTCTCCTGTAATGGCATGGATATGGAATACAGCTTCGAGATCATCTGCATCCTCATTATCTTGTTCGATTTCCACTAAATAGTATCCACCGTCATCTGTTTTTTCGAAGACGACGTACTCCACTTCGCCTTTCAACTGACCAAGTGCAATTTTTATCGCTTGTTCTCTTGTTATGAGTACATCTTTCGTTGTCGTTTCTTTCATTTTCTCAGATATTATTTCACCCGTGAGCGCATCAACTTGAAGTTCTACAAGCGCCTTTTCTTTAACAACCTCCGCGTCATAAACTGGTTGTTCTTTGTTTTTATTCAACGAAAGGCGTTCGATTTCACCGGTGTACTTTTTTGTGATTTCTTCGCGCACTTCTTTTTCAGAAAGAATTCGTGGTTGCGCTTCTTCCACTTTACTTAACTGGTTAAGCACCAAAACTTTGCCGCTTACAGCATCTATTTCAGCTGAATAAAGTGCGTCTGTACGCATAATTTCCGCAAGATAAACACCATTTTCAAGTCTCAATGTCTCAACCTTTCCGTCATATATAGATTCTAGATGCATCTGGATTTCTTCACTGGATAATGGCGTTTTGTTTTTCATTAAATTCCCTATAAAGAGTCCACCCGCGACTAAAATGATAATCGTAAAGATAAGTGGGAGTACCCATGGCTTCCTTAAGTTTTTCATAATATCGCCTCCTACCCCCTATCTTACTCGTCCATTATTAAAACTCGGTGAGAATTCGCTCTTTTGGGATAAAAATTCTTATCGTCGTGCCCATGCCGTAAATACTTTCGACCTTTAACCTTGCACCAAGTCCATTTGCAAGTTCTTTCGCAATCGCAAGTCCAAGTCCGGTGCCGCCTGTTTTCCGACTGCGGTCCTCTTCAACACGGTAAAAACGATTAAATATATTCGGTAATGCATCTTCAGGAATTCCATTTCCATAATCGATAACGGAAATTATAAAACCCTCGACACTTTCTTCGATAGTTGTTTTAATCAAGTCATCACTGTATTTCCTTGCATTATCGAGTAAGATAAACAAAAGTTGACGCAGTTTTTTCCCGTCCGTATTGGCGATTGCAGGACGTACCCCTTCCAATAAAAAGTCTCGCGAATACGCTTGACGCATCGGCTGCAAGGTCTTTTCAATCTGTTCATAAATGTCCGTCTCAGCAAAATCATACTTCATTTGTTCATGATTTCTTGCCAATTGTAAGAGTTGTTCAATCATTTCTTTCATCCGAACTGATTCGCCTAAAATAGCACCAACTGCTTCCTCCGCAACGTCCCGATTATCAAATCCACGTCTCGTCAGCAAGCGCGCATAACTTTCAATGACGGTTAACGGCGTTCGTAATTCGTGGGAAGCGTTGGATACGAATTGTTCTTGCTGGTTATAATTTGTTTCTAGTTTTTCCATCAAATCATTAAATGTTTTCGCCATTTGTCCCATTTCATCTTTACCATTTGAAGGGATGCTTATCTTTTCATATGTTCCTGTTTTTCTACTTTGCGACATCGTTTCAATAAGCTTTACAATAGGATGCGTAAGTATTCTACCGAGTGCAATACTCGAAATGATGATTGGAATCATGGCGATGGCCGTTACGCCTACAAGGATTAAGGTAAGCGTCCGCAAACTTTCCTTCACATCGATTAGTTGTTGAATCATTTGGAGTTCAACAACTTCACCATTTGTCCAAATGACAGGTGTTCGAATTGTTAGCACCGGAATTCCTTCAAATTTTTCAATTGAAAAGTTGGCATTTTTTTCAAATTGAGGTTTGTACTTTTTTATTGTACCAACAGTATCAAATTTTCTAATCTCTTTACCCGTAGCATCATAAACTCGGATTGCGCCATTAGGTGGCATATAGGCGCCGACGACTGTCCCTATATCAATTTTCTCATTGACCTTACTGAAAGATTTTGTAATTTCGTTTGATCGAAGTTGGAGTTGGTTATATTCCGTGTCATAAGCCATTTTTTCAAATACGAAATAAATCCCTATGTTAGTAAGAGATAGGATGACGAGCATGAGAAGTGTAGAAAATAGATGTATCTTTGTTTTCAACTTCATTTCGGTTGCTCCTTCAATACATATCCGACGCCACGTACTGTTTGAATTAAGGTACTCTCCCCTTCGATTTCAATTTTCTTCCGGACGTAACGAATATATACATCAACGACATTCGTATCGCCAAAATAGTCATATCCCCAAACAGCATTTAACAACTGTTCACGCGATAACACTTGGTTAGGGTGCCGGAGTAAATGGAGTAGAAGATCATACTCACGCGGTGTTAATTCAATCAGGCGGTCGTTCCTTTTTACTTCGCGGGTTTGTTCATGTATTGAAAGACCGGCGAATTCATGTAAATATTCATCTTCTACGGATTCAGACTGACTCGTTGGTGAAAATCGAAGCGCCGTACGAATTCTAGCTAGCAGTTCTTCAATTTCAAATGGTTTCGTCACATAATCATTCGCGCCGAGATCAAGCCCAGCCACTTTATCTTCCACATCATCTTTGGCCGTCAATAAAATAACCGGAGTATTCGCTTCCGTTGCTCGAATTCTTTTCAGTACATCGAGTCCGTTCAGACCTGGAAGCATTAAATCGAGTAAAATTAAATTCCAGTGCTGTTCGCGGTATTTTATTAGTCCATCTGGACCAGTATAGGCAACATCTATTTCATAGCCTTCAAATTCAAGTTCTAATTGCAGCACACGGGCTATACTTTCTTCATCTTCAATGATGAGAATGCGTTCCTTCACATCATTCTCCTCCCTTTTCGAATGAATTTTATGGTGTTTTGGTGTTTATTCGCTTGACTTAAGTATATATGATTTAATACTAATTCTCCGGTTATACCCCGTCAAATGGTTGCGATCTAAAAATGGTCAACCCCTTACTAACCAATTGCCTAACGCTAGACGGATTTCAGCAATATTATAGATATAAAGAAAAGTGTTGCACGAGGGAAACTTTTATTATATACTCTATATTATAGAAGTTGCGTTCGGGAAACTTATCATTAGCATCCCCAACCCTTTCTTTTTGGAAAGCACGACTTCGCCCAAAAAGTTGCCCAGGGGAAACTTTTTTATTTTTATATACAAAACAACTAGGAGGTACATTGAATGGTCGATCCGATAACAGTGAAAAATATAAGTGTTTCATATGACGACAACGAGGTAGTAAAAGACGTTTCCTTTTCGTTTGAACCCGGAAGTTTGATTGGCGTGCTTGGTCCAAACGGCGCTGGCAAGTCATCACTACTTCAAGCGATGCTTGGATTAATTCCCCGAGATCACGGGGATGTCCGACTTGGAACGCACTCAATAGATAAAATGCGCAAGAAAATTGCTTATGTTCCTCAACGTTCGAATATCGATTGGAGTTTTCCAATTATCGTTAGAGATACAGTGTTGCTTGGGACATATCCGAAAGTCGGTTTGCTTCGACGACCGAAAAAAGCAGATAAAGAGTGGGCGATGGAATGCTTAAAACAGGTGGGCATGGAAGAATTCGCAAAGCGTCAAATCGGCGAGTTATCGGGTGGCCAACAACAGAGAGTCTTCCTGGCAAGGGCGCTAGCGCAGAAGGCAGATTACTTCTTCCTCGACGAGCCGTTTGTGGGGATTGACGTTTCAAGCGAAGAAGTCATCATCGATATTTTACGACAATTGAGGAATTCCGGAAAGATTGTCTTCGTCGTGCATCATGATTTATCGAAAGTAAGAAGCTATTTTGATGAACTTGTCTTGATAAATAAGGAACTTATAGATGCGGGTCCTGTGAACAAAGTATTTCAACGGGACAATATGGCAAAGGCATACCAACGCGAACTCATGCTAGATGGTTTGGAGGTTTCAATGTAATGGATTTTATACATGATTTAATGACCTACGGCTTTTTGCAAAAAGCTTTTGCCACGTCAATCATGGTGGGCATCATATGCGGCGTCATCGGTTGCTTCATCGTCTTACGCGGCATGGCCCTAATGGGAGATGCCATTTCGCATGCGGTCCTGCCCGGTGTAGCTATTTCTTATATGCTTGGCATCAACTTTTTCTACGGCGCTGTTGCGACCGGTGTTTTAACAGCATTCGGTATTGGTGCCATCTCGCAAAATAGCCGCATTAAAAACGATGCGGCCATTGGATTGGTATTCTCGGCATTTTTTGCACTGGGGATTATATTGATTACGCGCGCGGGTAGCGCGACCGACTTGACCCAAATTTTATTTGGAAACGTGTTATCGGTTCGGTCTTCAGATATGTGGTTGACCCTGATTATAGGTGCATTTGTTATTATGGTTGTCGTTTTATTCTTTAAAGAATTGCTCGTCTCTAGTTTTGATGAGACTATGGCTGCTGCGTACGGTTTGAAAACGCGCTTGATCCACTATACGATTATGTTTTTGCTTACGTTAGTCACGGTGGCTTCGTTACAGACAGTAGGTGTTATCTTGGTCGTGTCAATGTTGATCACACCTGCCTCTACTGCCTATCTTCTAACGAATAGATTATCGGTCATGGTCGTATTGGCCGCATTTTTCGGAGCTTTATCTTCTGTCATCGGTCTCTACTTTAGTTTCTTGTACAATTTACCATCGGGGCCAGTAATCGCACTTGCCACAACTTCGATATTTTTAGTCGCTTTTTTATTCGCGCCGAAACAAGGTATTGTGTCTAAAAAGATTCGATTGCTAGGAAAACGAAAAGAAGCAACAGTCAAGAATGGAATTTAACAAAAAATAAAAGGGGTAGGATCAGTCACATGAAAACTTTAATGAAATTGCTTACGCTCTCTTTCCTTGCTGTATTTACATTAGCAGCATGCGGAAACGATGACGGCGGTAATACAGAGACAGAGGCGAATGGAAAGATGAAGGTCGTTACATCCTTCACAATCATCGCCGATATGGCAAGACAAATCGGCGGAGACTATGTCGAAGTATATAACCTTGTCCCAAGTGGAACGGACCCTCATGAATATGAGCCGTTACCAAATGATATCAAAGCAGCTACCGACGCGGATATCCTTTTCTACAACGGATTAAATCTTGAGGGCGGAGAACATGGCTGGTTCATGAAAATGATGCATGCGGTCAATCAAAAAGAGGAAAATATTTATAGTTTAAATGATCGGGTAGAACCGCAATATTTGTCCAGTGGTGATGGCGAGGAAGAAGTTAACCCGCATTCATTCATCGACCCGGGTGTTGGTGTCAAGATGGCTGAAGATTTACGCGATGCGTTGATAGCAAAGCATCCCACAGATAGCGATAAAATAAAAGAACAAGGTGATGCATATGTCCAACGCCTAAAAGATCTTGATAAAGAGTTTGAAGAACGTATCAATAGTATCCCAGAAGAAAACCGCGTCCTCGTCACTAGTGAACGAGCATTTCAATACATGAATGACCACTACGGTTTAAAAGAAGCATTCATTTGGGAAGTTGATACGGAAGAAAATGGGTCTCCGAAACAAATCAAAGATCTTGTGAAATATCTCCATGAACATAATGTACCCATCCTGTTCGTAGAATCGAATGTCGATACACGACCGATGGAAACCGTTTCTAAGGAAAGTGGTATTCCGATCGCCGATAAACCAATCTATTCTGATGAAATTGGTAACCCAGGCGACGATATCGATACGTATGTAAAATACTTGGAATACAATATGAAATTGATTCATGAAGAACTTAGCAAAGTTCGCTAATTAATACAAAATGACCCGTGCTTATAAATATGCACGGGTCATTTTTTCATGTAAATACGATAATCGCCAGAATCGCTGCTAGAATAAGTCTATAAATCGCGAATGGCATGAGTTTCACTTTCGAAATTAACTTCAAGAAGAAACGAATCGAAATGAGTGCGAACACAAATGCACTCACGAAACCAACAACATAAAAAGATAAATAATCCATCGACATATGTTCCCAATTCTTTAAGACCGAAACAAGACTTGCCCCTATCATAATTGGAACAGCCATGATGAATGTGAAATCCGCTGCTGTCCTGTGATTCATACCGAACAAAACACCACCGGAAATTGTCGCACCTGAACGGGAAAACCCTGGCCATAATGATAGACATTGAACGAGACCCACAACAAATGCTTGTCGATAATTAATTTCATCTAATGAGTTTACCCACGGCTTTTTAGGTCCGAGTTTGTCAGCTGCAATCATCAATATTGCACCTGCAACAAGTGCATAAATGACCGTTTTAACGCCAAATAAATTATCATCGATATAGTCTTTAAGCGCAAACCCAATAACAACTGCCGGTAACATCCCAATAATGACATGCATTAAATTGAAACGATTATTCATTTTCTTACCGTCAATTTTATAAAGTCCGACCAAACTGAATAATCTTTTCCAAAACACAACGACGACTGCCAGTATCGATCCCAACTGAATCACAATTTTAAATGTATTCGCAGGATACTTCCCAAGAAATTCTTGAGATTTCAACCACATATCATCGACAATGATCAAGTGCCCCGTTGAAGAAACCGGTGCAAATTCTGTCATACCTTCTACAAATCCTAAGATTAATGCCTTTAATAATTCAAAAAAGTCCATATTATACCTAAGCCCTCTTTCTGCGGAAGCGCATATACCATATGATCGCCGCTATTCCGCTCATTCCGATTAATACATACGCAATGTTCGAATAAATATCCATATAATAAACAATCGATTCCCAATTGTCCCCAACCGCGACACCGAGTGAAACAAGAATCCCGTTCCATAGTAAACTACCTAGCGTCGTCAATAATATGAATAATGGAAAGTTCATATTGGACATGCCTGCTGGAACTGAAATCAAGCTTCGGATAAGTGGCACTAAACGGCAAAAAAACACAGTCCATGGGCCATATTTATCAAACCACGCATCTGCCTTATGAATATCTTTCCTGTTCAACCGTAAAAGATGTCCCCAACGATCAACAAGTTTTTCTAAACGACTAATATCAATGAGCAGACCAATGCTATACAAAATCATTGCCCCAATAACTGATCCAATCGTCGCGGCAAGGATGACGCCGATTTGTGTCATATCCGACATTGTCGTCATAAAACCACCAAACGTTAAGATCACTTCTGATGGAATTGGTGGAAAAATATTTTCAAGCATAATTAACAATAATACACCAATATAGCCAAACTCGCTCATAAAATCGGTAATCCAATTTTCCATGCGTTATCCCCACCGATACCAAGTCTACTAAAATTAGTACTGCCGCGCAAATTGAATTTCCATATGAATGGGACGTTAATGAATGAGGTTAGTTCCATAATTTATTAGTAATTTATGCAAGACAAGAAGTTTTCATGATAGCTATCTTTCGGTTCGATTGCCCCGACAATTCTTTCAACATGTGGATATCCATTTTCCTGCATAGTTATCCACATTGGACGTGGGTAACTTGTTGAATATGTGAATAGATTCTGAAAATTACCTTTATAATACGTAACTATGCTTTTTTTTACCCATATTATGCTTTTCTCTTTATTAATATTGTGCATAAGATGGTAGTAAAAACAGCCATGCTATTTCATCCACAAAAACTAAGCCGCCCTTTTTGAAAGGGCGGCTTAGTCTTATACTTCCTCTAGCTGTTCGGCTAGTTTTTCCCGAAGCGCTCTCTTAAGAAATTTTCCTACAGAGGTTTTCGGAATTTCAGTTAAAAACACAATATCGTCCGGAACCCACCATTTTGCAAATTGCCCTTCCATATAAGACAATAATTTTTGCTTCATAGCTTCATCAGGCACATGACCCTCATGCAACACTACGCAAGCCAGCGGACGCTCCAACCATTTTTCATGCGGAACTGCGATTACCGCTGCTTCAAAAACAGTGTCATGAGTCATTAATGCATTTTCAAGATCTACGGATGAAATCCACTCTCCGCCGCTTTTTATTAAATCTGCGGTTCTGTCCATCAGTTTTAGATAGCCGTCTTCTGTCATGACTGCAATATCCCCCGTATAAAGCCAACCGTCTTTAAATGCATTCGCCGTTCGTTCGTCTTTATAATATTCGCTTGCAATCCAAGGACCTTTGATGGTTAATTCACCCATCGTTTTTCCATCCCACGGCACTTCTCCGTTTTCATTGACAATGCGAACTTCTAGTCCTGGCATGGTTAACCCTTGGAGTGCTCGAATATTGATTTTCTCATCCATTGAATAGTTTTCCATTTTAGATGTAAATACCGATAAACTTACAAGTGGCGAGGTTTCTGTGAGTCCATAGCCGACAACGAATGGAACTTTATGCTTTTCTTCAAATGCACGAATCAGCCCTTTTGGGGATGCTGACCCACCGCTTATAATCACACGGAGCGATGAGATATCTCGCGGATTCTTTTCAAGTTCGTTTAAGACCGCCAACCAAATTGTTGGTACCCCCGCAGTTACCGTTACTTTTTCTCTTTCAATAAGATCGAGAATTAAAGCAGGATTAAATCCAGGTCCCGGCAGAACTTGCGTTGCTCCAAAAAACACGGCAGCGAATGGCATTCCCCATGCATTTGCATGGAACATCGGAACAATCGCCAATGTAACGTCACGCTCAGACATACCCATCGCATCCGTTAAACCTAGCGCATAGCTGTGCAACACAAGTCCGCGATGCGTATACACGACGCCTTTTGGATTTCCCGTCGTTGCAGATGTGTAACACATTCCTGCTGGCGTGTTTTCATCAAGATCATCCGGGAACTCAAACGTATCGGAAGCCGCTTCAAGTAGGGCTTCATAGGAATGAACATTTTCAAGCGTTGTTTCGGGTATAACTTTACTGTCACCCATGATGACATAATGTTTTACCGTTTTTAACATAGGCGCAAGCTGTTGGAGATGTGGAAATAAATTATCGTCGACAAGCAGGATTTCATCCTCTGCATGATTGATGACATATGCGATATGTTCTGGCGACAGCCTGATGTTAATCATATGGAGGATCGCACCGGTACCAGGCACTCCGAAATAAGCTTCCAAATGCCGATGATGGTTCCAACCAAATGAACCGACTTTTGTACCCTGCTTCATGCCAAGCTTTGTCAGTGCATCGGCAAGCTTTCGCGTTCGTTTTGCAAATTCACGATACGGAATACGGTGGATCTTATCTTCGCCTGTACGAGAAATAATTAACTTGTCCGGAAAAAATTGTTCTGCCCGTTTAACAAATGACGATAATAATAGCGGTGTTTGCATCATAATGATCCATCTCCCTTTATTAGGTATTAGATTATTAAGTACTTAACGCCTGTCCAACATCGATACCGAATGATTATATGCAATTCTCCCTATATATATGCGCCAGTCCCCCCTTTTTCTACCAACCAACCCTTACAATTGTCTAAATTAATAGATTCTTTGTCCAATTATAGTTTACACGAATGCGAGGTCAATATCCATAGGGGTATAAAGTAAAGCTGAAATAATTCAGCCTTAGGTCTTAGATGGAAATCCGCTTTGCGCCTGTAGGGATAAACACGATTCCATTATAAGATTAAGATACAAATAAAGGAGGCGAGGAAAATGAAAAAATTCGGACTTGTACTACTTGGCATCATCGCAGGAATTGTCGCGATCGCAAATTTAGGATCATTACTGGCATTAGCTTTGTCAGCGCTCATCGCTTATGCAGGATTCCATTACTTCAGAAAAAGCGACTCAACAATCGCAAAGTTATTCTGGGGAGGAGTTCTTCTAATCGGCTTGATCACAGCAATTTCTAATGTACCAGCTTTTATCGGAATCATCGCGATTATCGGTGTGTTATATGCATGGCGCAAATGGAATAGCGCACCAGTGGATAACAACATTATCGAACACGGACCAGTAAGCGACCCGTTCGTTAATTTCGAAAGACAATGGGAAGAAATCACAAAATAATGAGGAGGTATTTATTATGAATTCACTTTGGAATCGATTGAAATACACAGTACAGGCAGATTTACATAATGCCTTTGATAAGAAAGAAAGTAAAAATCCAATTGCTATGCTTAACCAGTACATTCGTGAAGCAGAAAAACAAACCAATTCAGTCGGAAAATTGCTTGAACGTCAATTTAAACTAAAAACTGAACTTCAAAAAGAACTTACTGAAGCTGAAACAATGGTAGACAAGCGTAGAAACCAACTTAAACTCGCACAATCTGTCGGCGAAGAAGATTTAGTCGCATTCGCGGAACAAGAAGTGAGTACTTACGAAAAGCGCGCGAATGATCTAACTCAAACCATTATTCATGTGGCTGACGAATTAACAACTTTAGAACGTAAATTTGAAGAAATGAAACATAAAGTTAAAGATATGAAAGTACGTCAGTTACAATTAATGGGCAAAGAAAATGTTACACGTGCTCATCACCAAATGGACAAAGTAATTTCTCCAGAGACAGCGGATGAAAAGATATCGTCAGTCGCGGAGATGAATCAGTACATCGAAAGCCTTGGGGGCAAAATTGACCGTGATTACGAAACGTCATCAATGGAACGCCGACTCGAATCACTCGAAACAACTACTGAAAAAAATGTCGAACTTGTGTAAACTATAAAGTATGAAGAAGTGGCTATTCGTTACCGTTGATTTCCGTTCCAGGCGGACGCTTTCCACGGGGCGGACGGTGAGCCTCCTCGTCGCAAAGCTCCTGCGGGGTCTCACCTGCTCCGCTTATCCCGCTGGAGTCGCCGCCTTCCACTCCAATCAACTAATTTCAATAAACAGGGGACGTTATTTAGAACTTTCACCTTTGATATAGAAACGGCAAGCACTTGAACAACGAAGCATTTAGGTACACGATATCGCTATAGTTTCATCTATACTTTACTTATCATTTTCTAGACCGTTACACCACCAAGATCCACACAGAAGAGGAGGAGATAAAATGAATGAGCAATTTAATACTAGCAAGATTACGTTTTGGGGCTTTGCATTTTTACTCCTCGTTCTTTTTGAAACGGTTTTTCTACGCACGGGTAGTATCGCTTTTGTGATTATCGGTTCATTTCTCCTTTATTTTGGAATTCGAAAACAATCGAAGTTTCTTGTCATTACAGGGTTTATTTTTATTATTCTTGCCTTATTCACTTTATGGAGTTTACGTCTTTTAGCTTTACTCTTTGTCATTAATATTCTCTATAAATTATGGAAAGGTGTTCCCGCAGAAACAATTATGCGGCCACTCCATGAATATAAAAAAGAAACGCCGAACGGCATCTGGAAGAATAATTTATTTTCAGTCCAGTCATCGCCATTTTCATCTTACGAGTGGGAAGACATTCACATTCAAGGTTTCTTTGGTGATATTACAATCGATGTCACGGAGACGGTTCTTCCGAAAGGAACTTCCCTCATCTCAGTCAGACAAGGAATCGGGAAAATTAAAATCGAATTACCCTATGAGATTCCGGTTCGCGTCCATTACACCACTCTTTTCGGCGAAGCAAAACTTTTTGGCGTTCATAAAAAGAGGCTAATCAATGAATTTCTTCATATGAAAGACGGTTATTCGGAGTCGACGAATAATGGCCCGGAACTCATTATCACGCTATCTACTTGGGCTGGGGATGTAGAGGTGACACGTAAATGAGAAAAGTGATTGCGCGCGGTTTTTTCCTGACATTCCTATTTACCACGATTGCTGCACTCTACCTCTATTTCCTAATTGGCTTGCCATTAGAAGAAAGTTGGCGCGCATTTTATGAGTTAACAGTTTCCTCTGTCCCGATCGGATGGTGGATACTGAATACCGCCCTCCTCCTAGGATGGGCCATTGCTATCTGGACGCATAATTTGGAACGCTCAAAAGAAAAAGTCATTGAAGAAAGACTCACTAACTTACTTGCGACCGACGGCGATACCTATCCGAAAGATAAATTCACACCTCGTATGGACCGGACAATTGAAACAGTTTCGGATTTAATTCATTCGCAACGAAAGAGCTTGAAGCGAATTACCGACGAAAGAGCTGAAACTCAAGACCAACTTATTCAAGAACGTATCGTACAGGAACGTCAAAGACTTGCGCGGGAATTACATGATTCTGTTTCTCAACAGTTATTCGCCGCTTCTATGCTATTGTCCGCAATTACAGAGGGCGAAGAAGACGATGACGCAAAAGTACCCCTTCACCAAGTCGAACGAATGGTCCAACAAGCTCAATTGGAAATGAGGGCCTTACTCCTCCATCTCCGTCCAGCCGCGCTTAAAAACAAGTCCCTTGCAGAAGGACTTGAAGAGCTGTTAGTCGAATTGAAAGAGAAAGTATTATTTGATATTCGTTACCGTTTGGAAGAAGTACATCTTTCTAAAGGGGCCGAGGATCACCTATTCCGAATTGCCCAAGAGACATTGTCCAATACATTGCGCCATGCGCAAGCAACTGAAGTTGAAATTCTTTTAGTAGAACGTGATGATCTAGCGATTTTACGCGTGCAAGATAACGGCATCGGCTTTAAAGAAGTTGACGAAAAAGCAGGTTCTTACGGCTTGCAAAATGTAAAAGAACGAGCAGTTGAAGTTGGGGCAACTTGTAAAATTGTCTCTGTTCCTTCGCAAGGTACAATTATTGAAGTGAAATTACCCATTTTGAAAGGAGATGAATCGATTGATTAAGATTTTATTGGTCGATGATCATGAAATGGTTCGTATCGGTGTTTCCGCATACTTGAAAATTCAACCTGATATGGAAGTTGTCGGGGAGGCTGTTAATGGAGTTGAGGCGGTCGAAAAAGCGCTTGAATTACGACCAGACATTATATTAATGGATATGGTCATGCCTGGCATGAACGGGGCCGAGGCGACCAAAGTGATTATTGATCAATGGCCAGAAGCGAAAATTATGATTGTTACTAGCTTTTTGGACGATGATAAAGTGTATCCCGCACTGGAAGCAGGTGCAATTAGCTACATTTTAAAAACATCGAATGCAAAACGGATTGCAGAAGCCATTCGTGAAACACTTAAAGGCCAGACTGTGTTGGAGCCGGAAGTCACAACAAAAATGATGAAGCGAATGCGCGTTGGCCATCAATCGTCGCCACATGAGCAGTTAACGGAACGGGAACTTGAAGTATTGCTTCATATTTCAAAAGGAAAAACAAACCAAGAAATCGCAGATGAGTTATTCATCGCTGTTAAAACAGTAAAAACGCATGTGAGTAATTTATTATCCAAATTAGAAGTGCAAGATCGAACGCAAGCGGTAATCTATGCGTTTCAACATGATTTAGTAAAATAAAAGTCAGCTCCCCTCAATTATGGGCGCTGACTTTTAGTCGTTTTATATGACTGTGGCACGATTTAATCCATCGATTATTCCTGTGTGCAGACCTTCATGCCAAATCGTAAATAAGATTAACGAATCGATTGTCTTGATCGTATGTTGACCAAAATTTATCGGATTTTCTAATGGTTCTTCGAGTGTCCCCGCAAGTACTTTCGTTAGACGTGGGGTTTGTGCTGTCAATGCAGCAATGACTTCTTCGTTTGAAGGAATATCCCCTTCCCATATTGCAGGCGAAGACCCTCTTACAAAAAGCGGAATCCAGTCGGCATTTACAATCTCATATTCTGCATCTACTAGATGTACAAAATACTCTAACGTCACACAGATATGTCCGGCGTTCCACCGTATTGTATTACTAAATCCAGTCGGTTGCGTATCCCACTCAGCATCAACTGATTGTTCCAGACGACCTAACGTATACAAACGCGCGAAATTCAACTGATTTAGGATTTCGATTACCAACACACTCATTTCTGGTTCTATGTTCTTTTTTTATGGTCACCGTAAGCGGATTGTTTATGTTCGTCTTGTTCTGTTTCTTTAAATTCATTTTCTCGGAAAACTTCCGTTTCATTCGATTCGGCTGGATCCGAAAGAGGTAGGTCAGCGTCTTTCTCCCCATGTTTACCAACTTTAGGTTCAAAATCAGCTTTGTTTGGATAATTTTTATGTGTTTTCATTGTTTATCGTCTCCTTCTACTAAGATTATTACTTAGCCTTACTATTATTATACCCGATTTCGAGTATAAAGACTATTTAGAAATTTACTCTTTACACAGCCCATTTCCCGACATATAGTATTAACAAAGACAGTGGAGGTGTGAAATGATAAAGGGACTTATATTCGCTTTGGCTAGTACTCTATTTTTACTTTGGATTGAACAAGGAATAGAAGTTTCGTATGTTTGGAAAACGATGGCAAAAATTATTCTTTTTCTTGTTATTCCACTAATCGTATTCAGGAAAACAAAACTAACTTTTCTGGAATTAAAAAAGACAGGCCGGACAAGCTTACGGATCGCATTTTTTTCCGGTCTTGTTATCATGTTCGTAATTATCGCAGCCTTTATTTTACTCATGCCTTCTATTGATATTGATTCGCTACTTTTAGACTTAAATGAACGAGCAGGTGTGACTGCCTCTGTATTTCCTTTTGTTGCACTTTACATTCTAATCGGGAATTCACTTTTAGAAGAGTTTTTCTTTCGCGGATTGTTGCCGAGCTTCTTTAAGCATAAGTTTTACAGGTTGTTAATCCCTTCCCTACTTTTCGCAGTCTATCATATCGCAATCTTTTTACCTTGGTTCAGCTTACCAATTCTCCTACTTGCTGTAATCGGTTTATGGGTTGGCGGTTTCATATTCCAATGGGTGAATGAGCGGAGCGGAACCATCTTACCCTCATGGATCATTCATATGTTTGCGGATATCGGCGTTCTATTAGTTGGGGTTTATATATTTTATTTCTATTAAAAGATGGGACTGCTAATAAATTAGCAGTCCCGTACTTTCATTACGTTTATGGTATTAGTGGATCGTCATTGTTTCCTTCGCCTTCAAACGGGTATCTCTCGCCCGGTTTCGGTTCATTATATGAAGCGTCTTGTCTTGGAGTTGAGTTTTTCGGGTCAACTTCCGCTTTATTTACAACATCTTTAATCTCGTTTTTAGCTTCGGCTTTTTCTTGTTCCCATTTTTCTTTTGAAACTTCAGCACCCGATAAGCTAGTTTCCATTTCTGATAAGTATCGTGAAGCATGCTCTCGGCCGCCTAGACCAAATGCAAGACCAAATGCGAGTGCAACGCCTCCGAGTATGAGAATAAACGCCGCATTGATAATCGCTGGTGCAATTCCAAGCTGACTTAGTGCCATGAAGAAGGCAAATGCTAGAATTGCATATTTCGCAACATATCGTAGAACATGCGGTGCACCGGATGGTTTTGTCATCACACTACCAACAAAACGTTCAGCAAGATTCGCTAACCAGAAGCCAACAGCTAGAATCACGACTGCTGCTAAAACCAGCGGCAAGTATGCAAATATGCCGGTAGCTAATGTCACCATGAAGTGTAAATTTACAACTTGCAATGCTTCAACAACGAACAACAAAATGACGACAATTTGTACAATTGTTCCTATAATCTCTGCTAGCGACGGCATAGAAGGTTTTACAGAACGAACGCCCATTTTGCCGAACAATGAATTGACACCTAAATTTTCAAGCAGTGATACAACAACACCTTTAATCCATTTCGCAAGCAATACGCCAACCAACACAAGTACGACTGCAATTATGATTTTCGGTATCATACCAACAACATCATGTAACATGCCAATGGCTGGTTCTGAAATCCCTCGTAAGTCAAGTGCTTCAAGTGAGGAAATCGTAACCGGAATCATGATGAGTATGAACACAATCGTTCCAACTAATTGTGAAAGGCTTGTTCCTTTTAAAAATGAAGATAGCTTTAATTTATTTGCAAAGCGATCTGTTCCAATTGATTCCAAGAATTTCGTTAAAACAACGCGGATAATCTTTGCAACGATAAACCCTACTGCAAAAATAATTGCTGCTCCGACCAATTTTGGTATAAAGTTTAAAAATCCTTGTAGTAATCCTTCAAATGGACCACTCACACCGCTTAATCCCAACGCATGCAAGACAGCTGGCATGAATAAGAGCAGTATTAGATAAAATGCAATATTGGAGGCATTATCAATCCATTTCGACTTATTTGCTTCCTCAGCAGATACACCGGCTTTCACAAAATACTTATTAAGATTTAACTTGTTCCCCGCCATGAGGATGAATTTCTTCACGACAAGTGCGAGAATCCAAGCAATAAATAAAATGAGTGCTGCTTTTAAAATACCCAGAATAGCACCCGCAAACCCTGAATAAATTGAAACAAACGGTGTTGCAATTAGGCTCATATTCATAACATTAAAGAACATAATCAATGCGAGTAGCATGATACCCCAAAATACAACTTTACTAATAATCTTTTCGATATTCCATTTCGATTCTGTGGTTCCAAGACGTTCATTCATGCGAAATTTACGCAGAAGCTTGTAAACCGCTCCTTGGACAACCTTCGCAACAATGAATCCAACAAGTAAAATTAGTAAGCCAATTAATAAATCAGGCAACCAACTTAAATATCCTTGCATTGTAAAGTCTGACATTAAATTTCCTCCCATCATTTTGTTTCTTCCATATTGTTCTATTCCTACTAATGCTTCAAAATAAACATATTTTTGATAAACATTCTACTAATCTCTGGAAATACTACATAAAAAAACTGTACAACAACGCTAGATTAGCATGTTGTACAGTTTTACTATTAAATGAGTGGAACGAATACAGTTACTTTAAATAAATCCCCATCTACATCGATTTTCATTTCACCTTCATGCATATCGACAATGGATTGGGCGATTGCAAGACCGAGACCTGAGCCGTCTGTATGACGCGATGTATCTGCACGTTTAAAGCGTTCGAATAGTTCATCACCGTTCTCATTTAATTCATACTTGGAGATGTTTTTCAGTTCGAACTTTGCTAAGTCTCCCGCTGATTTTAGCGTAATGTAAACGCGAGTACCGGGCATCGAATATTTGATCGCATTGACGATTAAATTATCTAGAACACGCCACCATCTTTGGCCATCAACATTTGCAACAATTTCAGTGTCCGGTAAGTTCACCCGGAAATCAAGGCCGGTTGCTAAAATATCATCCGCATGTTCCGCTAGTGCCTGTTGGAGTAATTGCGTCAAATCGACTCGTTGTTTATGAAGTTCTAAGTTTCCGCTGGCCATTTTCGATACTTCAAACAAGTCTTCGATTAATGTTTTCAATCGTTGTGATTTTTTATCAAGGATATCTACATATTTATGACGTTCTTCCTCTGTTAATTGCGGTGATTTCAATAAATCCGTGTACGTAATGATCGATGTAAGCGGTGTGCGTAAATCATGACTCACGTTGGTGATGAGTTCGGTTTTTAACCGTTCACTTTTCGCTTGCTCTGTCATCGATACTTTTACGCCTTCGCGCAGGTTGTTCAGATTTTTTGCGTGATTGGAAAGAGGTGACTTTCCTTCAATCCTAATTTCATCTTGTAGGCGTCCTTGCGCCATTTTTTCTGTCGCAATAATAATTCGGTTTAAGTAAGCTGAGCGTCTCATGAAAATATAGAGTACTGGTAAACCAAAAAACATGACACATATTGCGTAAATGACAAGAAATATTGGATCAAAAAACATAAAAGTGAAACCAATGCCTGCTAGAAAAAATCCAATGAGCAAGATAAACGTTTGAATGCCAATGGTTTTTTCCAGGAAGATTTCCTGTAGGGACCTAAAAAACTTCACAACGTAACTGCTTGCTATATCTGTTTCTAGTACCTCTTTATGCTTCCATCGATCAACACAATTGACAAACTGAAACGCAATGGCCGCGATTGCGATTGCGAAAATGACGAGCCAACTACCATGTACAAGTAAATTTCCAGAATAGATTTGGAAGTAATGGCTAGGTTGTGCTTTCCGATAAATAATTTCGGTCGTAATTAGGATAGACAAGAAGAACAAACCAGCTTTCATGTCTATTTTCAAGTTATCGTAGCGCGCATCGAAACTTGTGTTTGTTACCCATTCTTTTCTAAACTTAACTAGGGTAAATAAAACGACCGCTGTTAGTAATCCTACTATCCACATTGCATAGGATGCATATTTCCTTTTATTAAATTCTGTCACTTGGCTATTCAAATAACCAGAAGCTAATGCAGTATTTGGGACAATAACTTCCCCTTCGAATGTCTTCACTTGGTTGTTAAATAAGGACGGATTGCCATTCGTCATTTCATCGAGCCCATCTAAAATAGCGGGCGGCCCTTCGGTGTAGTGATTACGTGGAATGGAATTCGCTTTGAATAATCCTTCCTCTTGATTAAACACCTTTTTGTATACTGATTTCACAGTTACACTACCGGATGAAAATATTTCACCAGTTTCCGCGTCCGTTAGATGATAGGCTATCGGAAAAAGTGACAGTTCAGTACCCTTAAGTTCATTTATATATTTTTCTAAAACAATTTCTTTTTCTGCTCGAATTTTGGCTTCAACATGCTCATCACTTTCGAAATTCTTCTCAACATCAGCGACTTTCATATCTCGTTCTTTGATTAATGCGGCTTCAAGTTTTTTATTCCCCGATGACTTAGCTTCATTCACTTGTTCCTCGTACTGGTCATGAAGATTGGTCAGTTGATCGGAAAGAGTACCATAATAATTGCGATGTTCCTCTATTTCATCACTTGTAACTGGAATTTTCTTTTTGGCTTCTTCAACATCAAGTGGGTTTAAAACCGCAGGCCCCAGCATATTATAAAAACTATCCATTTCCCTTTGAAAGTCTTCTGTATCGAAATAGGTTTTCCCAATATAAGCGGGCGAAAATTGCACTGCCGAGGGTATGGCTATTAATAGCAAGGCCGCGAGTAGTGCCCAGATAAAAAGCTGGATTTTATTATTCTTCATGACGATAAGCCTCCGCTAAACATTCTTGTAAGTTGGACAATCATCCGGTTGGACCGGAATATTTCTCCGTAATACAGTTCGAAAATATGTGTAAAACAATAACCGATGCTAACGGTTGCTATGATGAGGGCAATAATTGACCAGATAAATGCGCTTTTACTTCTCGATTTTGTAGCCAATACCCCACACCACTTTCACATATCGCGGATTTTTTGGATCTGCCTCAATCTTTTCACGGATTTTCCGAATATGAACCGCAACGATATTTTCAGCATTGTATGCCTGTTCGTTCCAAACGCGTTCGTAAATTTCATTGATCGAAAAAACACGTCCTGCATTTTTCATCAGTAATTCAGTTATTTTATATTCAATCGGCGTTAGTTTTACACCAACCCCATCAACCGTGATTTCTTTTGCTTCTTCATCAAGTGAAAGTCCATCAATGACAATCGTCTTTTGAGAACCTTCGTATGTGCCAAATTGAACATAACGACGTAATTGCGATTTGACACGGGCCATTAATTCCATTGGATGGAAAGGTTTTGTTACGTAATCATCGGCACCTACTGATAAACCGTGTATTTTATCGGAGTCTTCCGCCTTGGCACTTAACATTATAATCGGGATATTTTTCTCTTCCCTTATTTTGAATGTTGCTGTAATCCCATCCATATTCGGCATCATAATATCAAGAATAAGTAGATGTACTGTTTGTGAACCTAGAAGTTCAAGCGCCTCTTTGCCATCTGCTGCCTTCAGCACCTCATACCCTTCATTTTTCAAATATATTTCAATGCCATCTCGAATCTCTTGGTCGTCATCCGCGACAAGGATTGTAAATTTAGCCATCATCCGCACCTCGCTTTCTTCTATGATACCAATTCTACTCGGTAAATCTTAACTTTCAGGCATACAAATTATGAAGACTTTCTTAAGATGTGATTTTATCTTTTTGTTCATGAACAATCTACAGATTGGCAGGAAAAATATGTATAGTGAATATGTTTTTTATATAGTATACTGAATTCAATGATTGTTCTTATTCATTGGAGGGGGGAGCCATTTGAAAGGTCGTATCTTTTGGCCTGCATTGTTTATAATAGGCCTTAGTTGGATTTTGAATTCTTATTATGCATATTCCAAACAACTTAATGAGCCGATATTTCTGGATCATTACATTGAACATTCAGTGGATGAGGAAGGTTTAAACTATCTCACGCTTTACTATTTAACAAATATCAATGATGATTCCCATGTCTCTCATGTAACTTTCGAAGGCATCAACGGTTATCCGGCTCAGGATGACAATTTCTATGACCTCGGCTTCTATACAGATGAAGTTACGCCCGATTTACAAACATTTACGCATTATTCATTGCGCGAAATTCAGATTGCATTAGCCTCATACGATTTAGAGGAATTATTAAAAGAGGAAGATGAACTGATCACCCACGAAATGAAAGTGTTCTTTTACGATGGGCGGGAGATCACTGTCCCCATCGGCGAAATTGTGCTTCGTAAACCCTACGAATTTGGAGATGCTCTTGGCCAATGGGGTTCATCTAGTGGAGATAATTGGAATATACTTACGTACAGGGCCTATGAAGCGCTAACCATTGACAGCATAACATTCGATTTTGCAGATGTTTTACAAGACCAGTTCTTTGTGAAATTCGACTCTACAAACACTGCAACCCTTCATGAAGAAACGCATGATATTCTTGCGAACACAAATTGGCGTGACGTTCCTGGTATCGATATTCGGGATTTAAAGTTCCCGCTTGAGTTGCAAGAGGACGAATATATTACACTTTACACGCAGACTTCACCGAACTTTTTTGGTTCCTTGCAATCTTCTTTCCTATTTACTGGATCAACTGAAAACGGAAAACCATTTACATCCAATAGCACATTTAATAGCCAGTTACCTAATTTAAATCAAGAAGATGTTGACAGGCTGATTCATGAAAGAGGTGCTTCAAAATGAAAAGTGCTTTGAATTTAATTTTTTGGGGATACCTCTTTGTACTACTACAATTTAATATTGAGATGATTGACATACTTCCCGATCCTATTGGTTATTGTTTAATCGCATCGGGCTGTTTTGGACTTCGAGAACATTATCCAATCGCACAAAAAGCAGGAATTTTTGCTGTCGGAATGATTTTCGTGTCCATTCCAACTACTTTTGTTAATCTAGACGGGGTAATTTCTTTTGGCTGGGGCATCTATTCAGCTGGATTGCTTTTTTTAAAATTAATTCTTGCTTACGCTGTTTTCTTGATTTTGAAAAGGATAGTGGAAGATTACGAACATACAGCATTAATTAATCGGACGAACACTGTCTTTACTTTTTATATGACATTCAATCTACTTTCATTAGCTTTCTTGTCTTTTTCAATGAATATGCCAAGTCATTCATGGCTTGCAGTTGTTGCGATACTCACATTTATTATGGAAATCATATTTATTGTTTTAATACGGGCAATTCGAAATGCCGAGCCCGTTCATGCGGAACCTATAATAGATGCACCCATAAACTAAGCCATGTCATTCACACGCGACATGGCTTTCTTTTGTTTTTCGTCTACTCATTGTTAAAACCAAAATCCCGCCGAGCAGCATGACAATTCCAATCCATGAGGTTAAAATTAAGCGCTCTCCTACAATAAAAACACTTAGCAAAGCCGCTGTGAGCGGTTCTGCAAGTGAAAGCGTTACGGCAGATGAGGAAGGTATGCGTTTCAGCCCCGTTGAAAATAGAATATAGGCAACGCTCGTCGTTGCGATTCCAAGGTAGATGACCACTGCAATTCCGCTTCCAGTCAGCAGCCCCTCCGTGTCAAATCGTAAAAGAAATGGCAGTAACATAAGTGCACTCATTGAAAAGATGACTGCAACGGCGGGAATAGCTTCCGTTTTTTCAAGGACTTCTTTATTGACAAGTGCATAAAACGCAAATAATAGTCCAGCGCCGAGCGACATTGTCACGCCAATTGGATTGACGGCGATTCCATCATTTTTTATAAAGAGCAAGGCGCATCCAACAATTGCGAGTAACGTCGCAATCATCCATACGCCATTTGGGCGACGTTTCAATACAAGCCATTCTATAAATCCTGAAAAAACGGGTGCGCTTCCAATGATCACAACCGTCCCAATCGCAATTCCAGTTAGTCTTACAGAAGAGAAAAACAAATACTGGAAGACAGCCATCGAAATTGCAGCATATATCGTGGGACGCCACGGCCAGTTTCGAAAATCTATTTTTCGCATGATCAGTAAAATAGCTAATAATGTGAAACCACCCACCGCGAGTCTTGAGGCCCCTACCGCTAGTGGATGAATTGTTTGCGGCATGAACGTTTGAGCTGTTCCCGTTGTCCCCCAAAGCACAGCCCCTAACAAAACTAGACAATATGAAAGACGTTGTGACAAAGCTTCCCCTCCAATCGCTTTACTATTAGAATACCATTCTTTGTACCTATAAACACACCATGTATCAAGAACACACTATCTCCTTTTCATTGTTTGCAGACTAAGGAACATCCTCAAGTCTTCCAATTACCGGGTGCGCTTCATAATAAAACCGCTTCACATTTTCCACGGGATGTGTATAATGGATAAAGTTATGCTATATGAATACGTGGTTCGTAACCATCCCACGGAAAAAAACTAAGGAGAAATGAATAATGAACGTTAGAACTATGGCTACGAGTGGTGTTATTGCCGCTTTGTATGTGGCTGTTACATTTTTGATCGTCCCTTTCGGATTTATGCTCGTTCAATTTCGAGTTTCAGAGATATTTAATCATCTCGTTGTTTTTAATAAAAAGTATATATTCGGGATTGTAATTGGCGTCCTCGTTGCCAACTTTCTTTTCTCACCGATTTTAGTTGATGTCGTTTTTGGCGTGTTTCATTCTTTACTTGCTCTTTCCATTACGATTATTTCAGCGAAATTCATTAAAGGCATTATTAAAAGAATGTTGGTTAACACCGCAGTTTTCACAATTTTAATGATTATCATCGCTTATCAACTTAAAATTTTTGCAGATATACCAGATTACAATGGAATCCCGTTTCTATCCGTGTATCTAATCCTTGCACTTGGTGAATTCATAATTATGGCGATTGGCGTGCCAATTATGTATGCATTGAATAAACGATTAGATTTCAAAAAACTTATTTAATCTTTAATACCCACCATTTCAGTCTGAAATGGTGGGTATTTTACTAAGGAGGCGTGCGAAACGATGTATATTACAATCCCAAAGGCTGCTGAGCAACTTGGTATGCCTGTCGAACAAGTCACTAAATACGTACTGGAAGGACGCATTCGTGCGGTTCATGACGGAGAACAGTTTATGATTAACCAAGACCAGTTCGAACTGTATTTTGATCAACTTGAAATCGCAAAACAGCAATTGACTGAATGGTTGAATGAGCCGCTTCCACCTGACCGAGATATAAAAGACGAGGATTAATAGGTTTAAAGTCTTGAATGTTCTTCGATCTATACCAAGTCTTTTTATTCATTTATGATTTATTTTCAACAAAAATGAAAAGCTAATTTAGTACTCTTCCTCCTCTATCGAAACTCAATTCTGTAGCAATACAAGTGACGATAAAACCATGCATAAAAGCTTTGAAATTCGGAATACTACCCTTAAAACTTGATTTGCCTAAAAAATCGATTCTGTTATAGTAGAAAATCATGTGCAAAAAACCAAATATTAGTAGGGGGAAAAATGAAGAAAATATCAAATGTATTTTTTATAACAATCGCACTGATTATCATAGCTGTTGGCTATGGTGCCATTGCACCGGAAAGTTTTGAGGCCATTACAACAAACATTAAAAACCTTGTTGCGTCAACATTTGGTTGGTATTATATGATGTTGATGTCATTTATGGTTGCCTTAGCAATTTTTCTTCTTTTAAGTCCATATGGAAAAATTCGTTTAGGTAAAGACACGGACCGTCCGCAATTTTCAACAGTTACATGGATTGCCATGCTATTTTCTGCAGGAATGGGAATCGGACTTGTATTTTACGGCGCTGCAGAACCGTTATCGCACTTTGCAATCAATCCAGCGACAGAAGATCCAAATACTGCGGCAGCTTTTAAAGAAAGTTTGCGACAAACTTATTTTCACTGGGGATTTCATGTATGGGCGATGTATGGCATTATTGCCTTATCTTTAGCTTTCTTTCAGTTCAGAAAAGACGAACCGGGCTTAATTTCAGCAACATTGAAGCCGATTTTCGGCAAAAAAATGGAAGGTCCATGGGGTATTCTTGTTGACGTTCTAGCCGTATTCGCGACTGCATTTGGCGTCGCCACTTCACTCGGCTTCGGTGCTGTTCAAATTAACGCAGGCCTCAATCACTTATTCGGAATTGAGATTGGCATTACTTCACAATTCTTCATCGTTGCTGTCGTGACAGTTTTATTCATCGCATCATCATGGACAGGCTTAAGCAAAGGGATTAAGTATTTATCAAACACCAACTTAGTCGTTGCCCTTGTGCTTCTAGGCTTGGTTGTCATTCTGGGACCGACTTTACTTATTTTAAATATGTTTACAGATTCGTTTGGAGGCTACCTTGCACACCTCATTGAGATGAGCTTTCGTACAGCCCCGTTGGATAGCGATAATCGGGCATGGCTTGATGGTTGGACAATTTTCTATTGGGCTTGGTGGATCTCATGGGCGCCGTTTGTCAGCATGTTTATTGCCCGTGTTTCAAAAGGCCGGACAATTCGTGAATTTTTAGTTGGCGTACTCATTGCACCCACTATTTTGGTCACATTTTGGTTCGCCGCATTCGGCGCAACCGCAAATGATATCCAAATGAGTGGCCTTTCCGATTTAACAAAGTTTAGTACGGAACTGACGATTTTTGCGATGTTTGACGCAATGCCTGGATCATTATTCCTTTCGATTACTGCTGTTATCTTAATCGCTTCGTTTTTCATTACGTCGGCAGACTCTGCAACATTCGTGTTGGGTATCCAATCTACGAACGGATCATTGACGCCGCCGAACACTGTGAAGCTCATCTGGGGACTGATTCAGTCAACAATTGCCGTCATATTGCTATCAGTGAACGGGTTAACCGCTTTACAAAACACCATAACGATCGCAGCTTTACCGTTTTCCTTCATCATGTTGCTCATGGTTGTTGCATTAATGAAAGCACTAAAAGCGGAAGCTATATTAATCAAAAAAGGAAAGTAATGTGAAGTCGATTATATTTTAAAAATATAATCATTATTTAATACCCACCATTTCAGTTTATACAATTGAAAAGGTGGGTATTTTGTTTAGAAGGGATTGTTATATGTACGGATCAGCGAAAAAACTTAAGAATTGACCACTTCCACGTGATATAGATATAAATAACGAGGACTAAAATACGCATTAGAATCGTTCGCTAGCGTAGCGGTTGTATTTAATAATGGATATGATATAGTTGAAAATTATATCGAAATCGTAATTCTATAGGAGGGTCTATGAGAAAAATATCAAATGTATTTTATATAACTATGGCACTGATTATTTTAGCAGTTGGCTATGGAGCTTTGGCACCGGACAGCTTTGAAGCCGTTACAACAACCATCAAGGACTTTGTTGCCTCAACATTCGGTTGGTATTACATGGTACTTATGTCATTCATGTTGGCGTTTTGTGTATTTATTATATTAAGTCCGTATGGGAAAATCCGGCTTGGTAAAGATTCCGATCGGCCACAATTTTCGACGGTCACTTGGATTGCAATGCTGTTTTCTGCTGGTATGGGTATAGGTCTTGTCTTTTACGGGGCTGCGGAACCATTATCACACTACGCAATCAGTCCAGCGACAGCGGATCCAAATACAGCGGCAGCGTTTAAAGAAGGATTACGTCAGTCATTTTTCCATTGGGGATTCCACGTTTGGGCTATGTATGCAATTGTTGCCCTATCGCTAGCATTCTTTCAGTTCCGTAAAGGAGAACCAGGTTTAATTTCAGCAACATTGAAGCCGATTTTCGGTAAGAAAATGGAAGGTCCATGGGGTATTTTCGTTGATGTTCTTGCCGTTTTCGCTACAACGTTCGGAGTCGCAACTTCGCTCGGCTTCGGCGCTGTTCAAATTAATGCCGGGTTGAATTATCTGTTTGGTATTGAAATTGGGATTTTCCCTCAACTCATTATTATAGCAATCGTCACTGTTTTGTTTGTTATATCAGCTTGGTCAGGACTTAGCCGAGGGATTAAATATTTATCAAATATGAATCTTGTATTAGCTGTTGTTCTACTCTTATTTGTTCTAATTCTTGGACCGACATTGCTGATTTTGAATATGTTCACGGATTCATTTGGTGGTTATTTGGCAAACATTGTTGATATGAGTTTTCGAACAGCGCCACTCGATGAAGGTAATCGAGAATGGCTAAATGGTTGGACGATATTCTACTGGGCATGGTGGATTGCTTGGGCACCATTTGTGAGTATGTTCATCGCCCGTGTATCAAAAGGACGTACAATTCGAGAGTTTTTAATAGGCGTTCTACTTGCGCCGACAATTTTAGGAGCGTTCTGGTTGGCGACATTTGGTACAACCGCTGTGAATATGCAAAAGGTTGGCGTTCGTGATTTAGCTAGCACATCGACAGAGCTCACTATTTTTGAAATGTTTAGCGCGATGCCTTGGCCATGGGTACTGTCAATCGTAGCCGTCTTGTTGATATCATCATTCTTTATTACTTCAGCGGATTCTGCGACATTCGTTCTTGGTATGCTATCAACAAATGGCTCGTTAACACCTCCAAATGTTGTAAAACTTGGCTGGGGTGCTATCCAATCGACGATTGCTGTCATCTTATTATCCGTAAATGGCTTAACCGCTTTGCAGAACACAATCATTATAGCGGCTTTACCTTTCTCGTTCATTATATTACTAATGGTCGTCGCATTACTTAAAGGGTTAAAAGCGGAGATGCTGTTAATCAAGAGAAGAAAATAACAAAACCGACTTACATTTAGTTTCTTAAAATGTAAGTCGGTTTTTTATCTAGCTCCAGGCGCCTTGCGCTTTTGTTCTTAGCTTGGAATAAGTATTTTTTCGCGTTTTCCCACAATGTGGAGAAAGTCACTAACCATTGCGCTTGCTGTTGGGTACATGCCCGCTCCTGGGCCAATGAGCGTTAACGCTCCGAGGTATTCGGTATCCACGATGATTGCATTATCCACGCCGTCAACCCCGTATAGCGGATGATCCGAACCAATCACTACTGGACCAACACTTCCTGAAGGAGTTCCGTCCTCGTCTATTGAAATGTCTGCAATATGGCGATAACGTAGACCTTTTTCCGTTGCAGTTAATACATCAGACGCGTGGATTTTATCAATACCATTAACGGCAATGTCATCCCATTTCGGTTGACGTCCGAATGCTAAATCACTCAAAATCATCAGTTTTCGAAATGCATCTTTCCCGCCGATATCATCCGATGGATCTGCTTCTGCATACCCTTTAGACTGCGCTTCCTCAAGCGCGACTTCGAATGGTACGTTATCTTGCCTCATTTTCGTTAAGATAAAGTTTGAAGTGCCGTTCAAGATTCCTTGAATACGTCGAACCTGATCTGCTTTCAATAAGTTCTCAAGCGTGCGAATAATCGGTACCCCGCCTGCTGTTGTGGCTTCGAACCCGATTTTCACATGATGACTTTTGGCTAGTTTTATAAGAGCCGGACCATGCTTGGCAAACATCGCTTTGTTTGCAGTAATTACATTTATCCCTTTCGAGATTGCTTTCGATAGATACGTGAATGCCGGATCTTCTCCGATAATCGCTTCGAATATGAGGCCTATATCCGGGTTTTCGAAAACGTCGTGAATGGAATCTGTAATTTTGACGCCTGGCGTTTCGATTCTTTTTTTTGTGACGTCACGAACTACAATTGAAGAAATTTCAATTGTAAAACCCGTTTGCGACTTAATTTCATTCTTCTTTTCTTTTAATATTCGGTATATGCCTTCACCTACAGTACCGAAGCCAAGTATAGCGACTTTGATTGTCGACAAGTTGCCACCTCCATGGACTGTTTGATGAAAAGTCCCCATTTATTATATTCCGTTAAAAACCCGTCATGACCAAATTCCGTATTTATTAAACAAAAGTTAGAATTCTTCAATTGATGGCAAAATGCCCGAATTGATTCTGGCGGATAGATTAAATCATGCGTGAATCCCATCATGACTGTCTTTGCTTTAATTTGTTTTGCCGCTTCTCGAATTCCACCTCTGCCCCGTCCAATATCATGCGTATTCATCGCTCGCAGTAGTGTGCAGTAACTATTCGGGTCAAAATGCGTCGTGATCTTTTTTCCGACGTGATGAAGATACGACTCAACTTCGTACTCGCCACTATTCGATTCATCGCGTGCAAAACGCTCATTGAACAATTGACTGGATCGATACGTCACCATTCCAGCCATTCGAGCTGTTTCGAATCCCTTTACGTCAGCCGAATCTCCATAATTTCCATTCGCAAAATCATCATCGCTTTCAATTGCATGTAAGCCAATGCAGTTAAAAGCAATGCCATAAGCGCTTAGAGATGGCGTTACGGCAAGTGGCAACAAAAGATCCATATCATCTGGATAGAGAAGCCCCCACTCCAAAGCGCGCATACCACCAAGCGAACCGCCAATGACTGTATGCAATTTATCGATTCCAAGAACCGATAACGCCTTTCGCTCCGCATGCACCATATCTCGTATTGAGATTTCCGGAAATGTTTGGCGATAGGGTCTATTGGTTTTCGGGTTTATAGATAATGGCCCGGTAGAACCATCACAACCACCAAGTACATTAAACGAAATGACGGAAAACTCATTCGTATCGATGCTTTTTCCGTCGCCTACTAATCCATTCCACCACCCGGGCTCATCCACCGTACCGATAACTTTATGATTACCAGTCAATGCATGACAGACGAGCACGGTTGGTGCATGATCAATTTTTGCCCATTCGTAAGCGAGATGGACTTGGTCGAGTACAACACCAGACGCTAACATCAAATTTCCAATCTTCACAATTCCAGTCTCTACCATGGTCTCACCCCGTTTACTAATTTCAAATTATCCTGCAGTAACAGGAACAGCTTTTTCAATTGCTTGCGCAAGATCTGCAATAATATCTTCCACGGATTCAAGCCCTACTGCCAGTCGTATTAATTCTTCAGTAACGCCTGATTTTTTCAAGTCTTCAGGCCCAAGTTGTTGATGCGTTGTTGAAGCCGGGTGGATAATTAATGATTTAGCGTCCCCGACGTTTGCAACATGCGACCAAATATTGACGTTGTCAATGACTTTACGTCCCGCTTCGCGACCGCCTTTAATACCGAAGTTGACGATAGAACCAAAACCGTTTTTCAAATATTTCTTCCCTAATTCATATGAGGGATGTTCTTCCAGGCCGTTGTACGTAACCCATTCAACAGAAGGATGTTCTTTTAAGTATTTCACGACTTTAAGTGCATTTTCATTATGTTTTGGCACACGTAAGTGAAGTGTCTCTAGTCCTTGTAAAAAGTTAAATGCGCTATCCGGATTTAAACATGGACCGAAATCGCGTAATAGTTGAACTCGAAGCTTCGTCGCAAATGCAGCCCCTGCTGTATCAATTCCATAACGTAAACCGTGATACGTCGTATCTGGCTCTGTAAAACCAGGGAACCTCCCTTGTGTCCAGTCAAATGTTCCGGCATCTACTGCAATCCCGCCAATTGTCGTTCCGTGTCCACCAATCCATTTCGTAGCCGAATGAATGACGACATCTGCGCCAAACTCTATTGGATTTGATCCGTATGGCGAAGGAAAAGTATTGTCGATTAGAAGCGGAATCCCATTTTTATGTGCAATATTTGCAACTGCTTCGATATCCAATACATTCAGACTTGGGTTGCCGATTGTTTCCGCAAAAAACCCTTTTGTTTTCTCAGTAATTGCGTTACGGAAGTTTTCTGGGTCAGTCGAATCTACAAATTTCACATTGATGCCATATCGTGGAAGTGTCACAGCGAATAAATTAAACGTTCCACCGTATAAGTTTTCAGCGGCTATAATTTCATCCCCGGCTTCTGCAATATTCATTATGGAGAACGCAATTGCAGCCATTCCTGAAGAAAGCGCGACCGCTGCCGTTCCACCTTCTAACAAAGCAACGCGCTGTTCAAATACATCAACAGTTGGATTCGTAATACGCGAATAAATATTCCCCGCTTTTGTTAATCCAAAGACACCTTGGGCATGTTCCGTATCCGGAAAAACAAATGAAGTCGTTCTATGAATCGGTACAGCGCGTGAACCGGTTACTGGATCTGGCTCTTGGCCACCGTGTAGTAGTTGAGTTTCTGGTTTTAAGTTTGTCATTTTTCATTACCTCCAAGTTTTTTTATTTGATGGAAGTGCAGTGACGATTGGGGAAATTTAAATATAAAAATAACCCCCTTCGTGTAAGAAGAGGGTTATGCTTTCGCTAATTCCTCCTCTCATCTTTCAGATCGTTTGCACGAATCTGTAGGAAGTAGCACCTTTGCAAGTTGGACACTTGCTGGTTGCCGGGCATCGCAGGGCCTAATCCCTCCGCCGCTCTAGATAAGAGTATGATGATTCTGTTTTCCATCTTGTTACACAGTATAGAACTGACTATACAGAAAAGTCAAGTGATTTTTAAAAATAAGTTTCAGATTGTATTGTTAACTTCTTATTCATTCCCTAGTGCTTCTACTTTCACTCGCATTGAAGATTTTTCGCAGAAAAAAGAGGTGGACATCCACCTCTTTCAACTTATTTATTCTCTGCAAACACCTTTTTGATCACCGTAACAATAAAATCGAAATCCTCATCGGTACAGGATAGTGGCGGGCTAAGCGCAACAATATTGTTGAATCCAGCAACCGTATCACCGTTCCTTCCAACAATGAGTCCATTTGCCTTACAATCCCCGATAATCTTTGCGACACGCTCATTCGTCGCTGGCTCCCTCGTTTCTTTGTCTTCAACAAGTTCGATGCCTAATAGAAAACCAAGTCCTCTGATATCTCCAACAAAAGGATGATCTTTCAAGTGAGCCAACTCTTTTTGAAGTCGTTCGCCAAGTTCAGCTGAACGTTCAAAAAGATTTTCATCCTCCATAATCTCGATATTCTTTAATGCCACGGCACAAGCCGCTGGATTCCCGCCAAATGTATTTATATGTCGTAGATGGCTATTTTCCTCACCTGTATCGAACTTGTCATAAATATCTTTACGAACAGCCGTGACAGACAACGGTAAGTAAGCGCTCGTCAGTCCTTTTGCCATTGTAATGATATCCGGCTTCAGTTTAAAATGTTGATGTCCAAATGCCTTTCCAGTTCGTCCAAAACCACAAATGACTTCGTCAATAATGAGCAAAACACCGTGACGATCGCATATCTCTTGAACCTTTTCAAGGTAAACTGGATGCGGAATTAGTACGCCGCCCCCTGTTATTAGTGGTTCCATAATGATCCCTGCAATCGTTTCTTTTTGCTCCCAAATGATTTTCTCTTCAAACTCTTCTGCACGTTGAATATTATACTCCTCAACTGATTGCCCTTTTGGACGACGGTAATTATCTGGTGGCGCAACGTGTAGAAATCCAGGTGCAAGCGGTTCGTATTTGTATTTACGCAACGCCTGACCCGTTGCCGCTAATGCCCCCATCGAACTTCCGTGGTAGGCCCGGTAGCGTGAAATGAACTTATAGCGAGATGGATCCCCGTTTTGCTGATGGTATTGACGCGCTATCTTAAAAGCTACCTCGTTGGCATCCGATCCACTGTTCGAATAAATGATTTGGTAATCATCGCCGAGCATTTCATTTAACTTTTCAGCTAGCTTAATGGCCGGTTCATGGCTTTGCGTCATCGGCGCATACGCCATCTTTAACATTTGATCGTATGCCGCTTTTGCTAATACTTCACGACCATACCCTACGTTAACAGCCCAAAGCCCAGCCATTCCGTCAAGATAACGATTGCCTTCATGATCAGTTATCCAAGCCCCTTCTCCACTTTCCCATACCATTGGTGGACTCTTTTTATTGTAGGCGGATATATGATGCCAAACATTTTCCCGATCCTTTTCAACTAATGATTTTTTTTCACTTTTAACTGTCGTCATTCCTTCTACTCCCTTCAATAAATACTTTTTTAGTGACGCGCTGTCAACATTTTCTTTCTTGTGTAAAATTCAATTCCATCGCGACCGTTTGCATGAAGGTCACCATAGAATGATTTTTTATAACCGGAGAATGGGAAGAATGCCATCGGCGCTGGAACACCCAGATTTACGCCTAACATCCCCGCATCGATGTCTTCTCTAAATTGACGAATGGCTTTTGCACTATCTGTAAATAAACAGGCCCCGTTCGCAAATTCAGACTCATTCGCGAGTTCGATAGCTTCCTGCAAAGTTTCCACTCTGACAATAGAAAGAACGGGTGCAAAGATTTCCTCTTTCCAAATCTTCATTTCCGATGTCACATTGTCAAAGATTGTTGGACCGACAAAATATCCGCCTTCAGATGTCGATTCATCCCTGCGTCCATCACGCAGAAGCTTGGCACCTTCTTCAACACCTGATTCGATATAACTCAGCGTTTTGTCTTTATGTGAATCCCTGATAACCGGTCCAAGGAAAACCCCTTCCTCTAATCCGTTCCCAATCGTCAATTTATTCGACTCATCTACCAACCTTTCAACCAGTTCATCCGCAATATCACCAACTGCGACGACAACTGCACACGCCATACATCTTTCCCCTGCGGAGCCAAATGCCGCGTTAATAATGTTTGTCACCGTCAAGTCCATATCCGCATCCGGCATAACAATTGTATGGTTTTTAGCGCCAGCCAACGCTTGAACTCTTTTGCCGTTGGAAGTACCTGTTTTATAAACGTATTCCGCGACTGGCTGCGATCCAACAAATGACACTGCCGGAATATCCGGATGGCTAAGAATGCCGTTCACGACATCATGTGCTCCGTGCACAATATTGAAAACGCCGTCTGGAAGTCCCGCTTCTTTCAGCAATTCTGCAAGTCGGTTGGCTAAAAGCGGTGTTCTTTCCGATGGTTTAAGGATAAATGTATTTCCACTAGCAATGGCAAGCGGGAACATCCAGCAAGGCACCATCATCGGGAAGTTAAATGGCGTAATCCCTCCAATCACTCCGATTGGATAACGGTACATACCTGATTCGATATTCGTAGCGATATCTGGAAGCTGTTGCCCCATCATCAGTGTTGGCGTGCCGGCAGCGAACTCGACACATTCAATGCCACGAAGGACCTCCCCATATGCTTCGGTATAATTTTTTCCGTTTTCAATTGTAATCAGCTTCGCCAACTCATCCCAGTTTTCAGTTAATAATTGCTGATAGTTAAATAAAATTCGAGAGCGCTGTGGAACCGCAACTTTTTTCCAAGAAGCGAATGCTTTTTTCGCTGCTTGAACCGCTTGCTCCAAATCTTCTTGTGTTGAAATTGGTACTTCCGCCAATATTTCGCCTGTAGCTGGGTTTGGCACCTCTTCATATTTATCTGTCGTCGATTTTACCCATTGTCCATTGATAAAATTTGTAAGCGTTTTCTTTTCTATTGCTACTATACTCATTTCTATTCCTCCTATTCTATTTTTCTTGCTAGTTTTCACAGTCTTCGATACACTTCATAGTATATATTACAAATAATTCGGATTATTGTCATTTTACATAACGTAAAATCATTTGTTTTTAATTTTAACGTTTTGGAGGCGTTTAGATATGAATGAATTAAAACTAACTGTCAGAGGTGTCCTCGCCCGCGAAACATTCAATTGTGCAAAAGTGATTGCGGGTGCTAAAGGTTTAGACAGACAAGTAAAGTGGTCTCACATACTGGAAACAACAGAATTTGAGTCGTTAATCAACGGCGGGGAATTAATCTTAACGACTGGAGTAGGTTTACAACTCGACCTCGCCTCTCAGACAAAATATATAAAGAGACTGATAGAAAAAGGCGTCGCCGGTATTTGTATCGAGAAAGGATCAAGTTTCAAGAAAGTCCCGAAAGAAATAATCGCATTAGCCGATGAGTTCAACTTTCCCATCATTGTGTTCGAGAAAATCGTGAAGTTTGTTGACATCACCCAAGACCTTCATACATTTATCATCAATCAACATCATCAGATGCTCTCTCAACTTGATACGCTTTCTAGAAAGTTCATTTCATTATCACTAACACATAACGGGATTTTGAAAATCCTTCAAGAATTACACGAACTTTTCCAACAAAACACCTTTTTCATAAGTGATAATATGAAACCTTATTATTACCCATCCGAATGTAAGGATATGGAAGTTTCCATACGTGACACGATTGAAATGGCGCCAATGACTACTAGAGAACAAGGAATTATTACATTAAGTGACCGTACATTTGCACTCATGCCTGTTCGTGGATTAGGACAAACTTGGGGATATTTATGTTTGCAAATCAAACAACCCATGGCTGAGGATTTTTTATTTTTACTTCTAGATCGTGCTGCTCTTGCAATCGCACAAATCTTATTACGAAACCGAACAATTGAAGAACGTAAACAAAACTTGGAGGATGAGCTTGTTCGAAATTTATTGAGCGGCCGTGAATATGAACAGGAGGACGTGCATTCTTACTTACCTACCCCAAGTCGCAATATGCATTTCAGAGTATTTGTCATTCATGTAGACTTTCCAGAAACAAATCTAAGTGAAGAGGACTGGGAAGAAATTAAGCTTCAGAGATCTATGATGATTCGCTCTCTTTTTAAACGGAACGGATTCTTTCCAGCGGTTTCAACGCGAAAAAATGAGATTGCGGTAATTGCTTCTTTTATTGCTGCCGACCATTTGAAAAAGGAGACCGATAGATTCTCGCAAATCATAACAAACATTTCCAATATGGACGAAAATAATTTTCTTGTCGGTAGTCAATGTACTTTTGGCGTTAGCGCAGTATATCATGATATTTCTGACGCGATGAAAGGGTATGAAGAAGCCAGTAAAGTTCTGGAACTGCATGAATCTCAGATAACCAAAACCAACTTTTACGAGAGCTTAGGAATATATAGACTCTTATTATTTTTAAAGGAAAGTAACTATCTTGAAAAATACGTAAATGAATACTTGTCGCCCGTACTCGATTACGACCAAGAGACAGACGGCAACCTTTTCGAAACACTCAGCGTTTATCTTAAATGCAGTGGATCTAAAAAAGAAACATCGGATCGCTTATTTATTGTGAGGCAAACACTGTACCACCGACTAGATAGATTAGAAACACTGTTGGGCAAAGACTTTATGGAACCATCGAATCGTTTGGCTTTCGAGGTCGCGATAAAGGCTTATGAGCTTTTAGGGAAAAGTTATAGTAGGAATAAATCCATAAAAACTCGATAAATGCGCCTCCGCAGAAACTAGGAAGAAAAACCGCCATTGCTCGATATGAACAATGGCGGTTTTTCTTTACATAATTTTAGAACGAACTTTCTCGTATAAAATCTCACCATCAATCATTGTTAGTTCGACTTGCAAATCTTTTATTTTATCCTTGGCGCTACCCAAAATACTATCACTCAACACGACAAAGTCTGCTAACTTCCCTACTTCTATGCTTCCTTTTACATTTTCATCGAAACTAGCATATGCTCCATTTAACGTATATGCTTTGATTGCTTCTAATACCTCAATCTGCTGATTACTTCCAACATCTACGCCAGTTCTACTCTTCCGATTAACCGACGCATGTATTCCTAATAATGGATTGAAATAGGTGACGGGAGAGTCTGATGCAAAAGCTGCTGGTATCGATTTATCAATATAGTCTCTCGCTGGATACATCATCTCGACGCGACTTCCATAATTGGTAATATACGAATCACCATTTACATACATGAATACTGGATTTGGAACGATTACCACATCTAATTCCTTCATTCGCTTTAATAGGTCAGGAGGCGCAATGCCAGCATGCTCAATCCGATGTCGATGGTTGTCACGTGGGTGCTTTTGCAAAGCATCTTCAATACAATTCAGAAGCATTTCAATTGCACGGTCACCTTGAGCATGTGCGGTTATTTGAAATCCTTTTTCATGAGCTTCGCCTAAAATCTCATTAATTTCTTCCTGACTATAATATAGAATTCCGGTATCCGCCCGGCCGCTATCGTATGGTGTACGGGTAGCAATTGTTGGGCCTGTACTACTCCCATCCGTAAAAATTTTTGCAGGACCAATTTTAAACTTTTCGTCACCAAGCCCCGTGACAATACCTGCATCAATCATAGATCTAATAAACGACTTAGAATTTGTTAAGGAACCGATCATCGCATAAACTCGAACCTTAACATCTCCCGACGAAACACTTTGTTGCATGACTCGGAGTATATCCGGTCCTGAACCGTATCCACCGGCATCATGAATACTTGTAATACCCGCTGCAATGAAAGTGTCCGAAGCTAGCTTCATCGCTTTTTTCAATTCTTCATCAGTATAGGCGGCTACATTGAAGAGTTCCATATGGGCATTCTCAATAAGCCTTCCCGTTAATTCACCTGAATTGTCCTTCTCAACGATTCCACCCTTTGGACTTTTTGTCCGCTTCGAATATCCAGCTAGTTCCAACGCCTTGCTATTGGCGATCGATGTATGGTTACAGGTTCGAATAATTACGATTGGATGATCCGTTGAAATTAGGTCGAGTTCTTCTTTTGTAGGATATCTATTTTCAACTACATTATTTTCATCGAACCCCCAAGCTCTGACCCATTCACCACTTTTGGTATTCGATACTTTTTTCTTAATATCTTTGAATATATCTTCAAGTGATTTGATATGCGGATCTACACAGCTCACACCGAGTAGATTTGTACCGTATATTGTCAAATGCAAATGGGCGTCGATAAAACCTGGAAGTAACGATTTCCCTTCTAAGTCGATAACCCTCGTTTCAGCACCAACAAAAAGCATAATCTCTTCACTTGATCCAACTGCCACAATCTTATTTCCTTTAATAGCCACGGCTTCTTGAATTTGATTGTCATCATTAGAAGTAATCACTTCACCATTTATAAATACAACTGTCGCCTTAATTTTGGTCCCCCCTAAAATAAGTATTTTTATTATGATTTATTTAGGAGCCGCCTCTGGGTGATACTCCGCGTTGTAAGTATTACGTGCTTCCACAAAACGATTGACAACATCCGTATCTTTTCTCTTTAACAATAAACTAAGTGAAACGAAAATAATCACATTTACCAATAAAGCCCAAACGCCTGCATGAAATCCAAATGGCGCAGATGTAAATGCTGGAATAAACGTCAATGCTACAACAGTTAATACGCCTACCGATAGACCCCAGATTGCTGCAGTCGGGTGAGATTTCTTCCAACTGATAGCACCGATTGTGGGTACAATTAATTGAGCAGTACCGGCTAAAGCTGCTATACCTATCGTAATTAGTACACCTGGGACGACCAGCGCCATAAAGTAAGCAATTAATGAAAACAATACAAGCGACCAGCGGCCAACTTTCATAATACTTTGCTGACTAGCCTTGGGATTCATATAGCGCTGATAAATATCTAACGTCACAATCGTTGATACTGCATGAATTTGTGAATTAGCTGTAGACATAGCTGCTGCCGCACCGGCTGCTAATATAAGTGAAGCTAATGCAAATGGTGCGTGCTTCGTTAACATTATTGGTAAAATATGATCTGGATTTTCTAAACCCGGTTCTAATATCACACCAGAATATCCCGTCAAGACTGAACCGATATAAGCAATTGCCGCCAAACCAAGTAAAAATGGCATTAAGTTGAATAATTGACCGCTTTTAACAGAATACATTCTCAGCCAAATTTGTGGTCCCATAAATGCACCGATTGCCGTAATTACAAATAAAGAAAACCACATTGAATACCCCATACTACCGAGCGGTCCGGGCATCGTTAAATGACTGGAATGCTCACTAATCAATTGTCCAAACATAGCGACAGGCCCACCAAGCTTTTGGGCAATATAAAAACCTGCAAAGATCATTCCAAAAAACAATAATGCCCCATATATAATATCCGTCCAAGCAACTGCTCGAATTCCTCCAACCCAGACATAAATAACGATTACCAAATAGAATAAGAAAGCAGATAACCAAAAAGGAATTAAACCACCTGATGCGATTTCAATTAAATACGCCCCTCCCATCAATTGGATCTGTAAGTAGGGAATAGTAAAAATCAGCATTATTCCTGCAACAATTATTCGCAGTACTTCATTATTATAAAAATCTCCTAGCAAGTCCGAAGCGGTGATATAATTAAACTTCTTACCTAAAAACCATACGCGCTTTCCTACTGAGAAGTACATATAACCGAATAAAAGATTCCAAGCCAAAGCCGTCAAATAGACTGGACCATGTACATAAAAAGTAGCATTTGACCCTAAAAAAGCAAAAGCACTCCACCATGTGGCTGAAACCGTAAAGAATACTGCAATACTTCCCATACCCCGACCTTGAATGAAGAAATCCTCACTTGTATTAGTAGATTTATTAGCCGCTAAAAAACCAACGAGCAGCGGTATAATCATAAACGCAGCAATAATTAATAGACCAGCTGTCATCTAAATTCCCCTCTCCTATCTTCTCTGCATTTAATCTGCTTTGAGCTTACTTCCCCAATTAGTTAAATAACCAATTAAAAATAAAACCGTTAAGACAAACCACCAAATCAAACTCCAGAAAATTAGAAAAGGTATTCCTAAAATGATAGGTTCAACCTTATTTGCCAACAAAATCACTGGCGATTCCATCATAATAAAGCAAAGAATAATTAAACTATAAAGCAGCACCTTTTTGCCCGGAACTTTAGTCTTAGACATGATATCCAACCTTTCCTTCAAATTTTTTCAATCAAAAGTTTAGCCACCTTCGATAATCACACAGTTTCTTGAATTCTATTACTTATTAACACGATGTCTTTTTCCGTTGCCATATTAACCATTGTCCGGTAAAACAGTTCTGTTCCGAGCGAAATATCTTCTGGTGAAGAATATTCTTTCGGATTATGACTAATTCCGTCCTTTGAGCGAACAAAAATCATTCCGTAGTCACAAACGTAAGACATCGCGAGTGAGTCGTGAAATGGACCACTCATTAGCTCCGGAGGATTGAGTCCCATATTCTTGCTTTCAATCCTCATCACATTCTTTATTTTTTCACTACAAAATCGCGGTTCATTCCTCGTGTCTTCCGATATTGTGTAGGTTAAACCATGCGTTTCTGCAACTTTTTCAAACTCAATTAATAGCTCTTTTTCAATTTCATCTCTTCTTCGTTCATCTATATCTCGTAAGTCCATTGTAAACCTCACCTTTTCAGGAATGATATTCCTTGAATCCGGGAATACCTCCAAGCTACCAATCGTTCCAACCGTGGGTGCCCCAGGGACTTTGGCGGCCAGCTCGTTCAACTTAATAATAATCTTTGCTGCTCCAACAAGTGCATCTTGTCGCATCGGCATCGGAACAGATCCTGCATGTCCAGCAAGTCCAGTAAATTCTACCGTCTGCCAAAGTGGTCCTGAAATTCCTGTTACAATACCAACCGCTTCCCCTTGCGCTTCTAGCACGGGACCTTGTTCAATATGAAGCTCTAAAAAAGCGGCTATTGTTGTTGGGTCATACTCTGAATCTAGGAATCCATTAGGATCACAACCGAATTCAATTAATGATTCTCTCCTTGTCATGCCGTTTTTATCTTTTCTATCTAGCTCCCCTTCTTCCAATTTCCCAAGAATCCCCCTTACGCCAAAAAGCCCTTTATTAAATCGACTTCCTTCTTCATCCGAAAAAGCTACCAGTTCAATTGGAAGCGATGGGGTTATATTTTGTTCTTTCATAGTTTGTATTGCCTCTAGTGCACCCAACACACCAAGAACACCGTCGTATCTTCCCCCATAAGGTTGTGAATCAATATGGGATCCAACCATTAGTATTTTTTCATCAGAGCATTCACCGTTCCATCTTCCAATTAAATTACCAAAGTTATCAATTCTTGTTTCAAGTCCTACTTCTTCCATCCAGCTTTTCACTTTTAGAACAGCTTCTTTATCCTCTGGCGAATGAGCCAGTCTAGAAACCCCAGTACTTCCTAGCTTTCCAATTTTAGATAGTTCAAAAATACGAGTATTTAAGCGCTCCGCATTAATTGTTAACGCTTTCATAATTATCCTCCTCATCTAGATATAAATTTAATATTCTACTAACGTGTAAAAAAATCACAATCGACATCACAATGAAATGTTATATAATGCATAATATAAAGTCTATTACAAAAATTAATAACAATCTTTTGACATAGTGTTAAATCGCTTCTTCTTATTTTATACTTTACGTAAATAATTTAGCTTTCAGCGACCGTCGATCTCGGGGATACCAGCATTTCCCACTAATCGTTCTCAGTCGAAGTTTGCATCAACCCCTGATTCCAGCACATTTTTCTAGAATGTAAAAGTTGTCAATAAATGCCTCATAGTTAGAAACCTGCAAAGTTCGTCCAAATATGGTATACTAGTAGTAGACATTCTTCGTCTAATCGTTTACCGTTTTTTCAACTTTCGATGCTTAGGGCATTGCCTAAGCTTTTTTTAATAGTGTCGAAGATAATCGTATCAATAGGAGGGGTTCACATGGCTTTTCCACGTAAGGAAAGACCAGTATCGGACTTTGTAGCAGCGCGCAAGGTCGATGAAGAGATTTCATTTGTTCGGAACGACTATAAGGTTTACGGGACTATTTATAAGATTCTTGAAAACTCTGTTATCGTACAAATTTCAAATGAAGATGCAGATTTAATCGGTGCGGCCTCAAATCTTACTGTTGTTTCACACAAAAACTATTCTGTTGATTGATTTATATAAGAAGACATCGCTAACTACTGGCGATGCCTTTTTTTATTTTTGCAGGATTCTAGCTCCCTTTCATTGAAGGATACTTCATGAAAGGGGATAAAAACTATGATTCGTACACTGTTCGTTGCCGCTATTACGATAATGGGGATTATCTATATATTTTTCATTCCTCCTGAAGCGGTTGGTTTTAAAATTTTCATGAAATTAATTCCCATGGCGCTCGTTATTTTATTCGCGATTGGAACTAGGTCCTTCCTTCCTCGTATGTACAAACGAATGATCATTATCGGTCTGTTCGTCAGTATGATTGCAGATGGTGTTATTTACTGGTTCCTTGCCGGTCTTGTTACTTTTTTTATTGCGCATCTTTTTTATATTTTTGCTTTCCGCAAAATCCCGCGCAAGGCAATTCCTAAATGGGCAGCAACCCTTCTCCTATTATATGGTGTCGGGATGGCTTATTGGATAGCTGGTTCACAATTCCGCATTGGTGAACATTTTCTTGGCATTGCGATTATCGCTTACATCTCAATCATTTTACTGATGGGCTGGATGGCGATTCGTACGCACCTTCCGTTAGTAATTATGGGTGCATTGCTCTTTATATTTTCAGATTCAGTGCTAGCGCTTGACCGGTTCGTCTACGATATTCCGTACCGTGATGCGTTTGTCATGATTACATACTACGCGGCACAAGTTTTCATCGCGGCAAGCGTTGGAAGTCGTGCCATCAAATTTTCCGTAAATCCAAAAAGTCTGATAAGATAGAATTATTATCAGGAATTTATTTTAGGAGGTATTTTTATAATGAAAGAAAAATTGATCGAACGACTTGTACGCTATGCAAAAATCGATACACAGTCTGATTTTAACAGTACGGAATGTCCCACAACTCCCGGGCAATGGGACTTGCTGCATGTTCTACAAAAAGAACTTGAGGACATTGGGATGAAGGAAATTACGCTAGATGACAACGGCTATTTGTTTGCGACGCTTCCATCGAATACCCATCGCGATGTTCCGGTCATCGGGTTTCTTGCGCATGTTGACACGGCGACCGATTATACGGGGAAAAATGTTAAACCGCAACGTTTCGATGATTATGATGGAAAAGACGTGCAGCTGAACGACAATACTGTTATGGCGGTTAATGATTTTCCAGAACTGAAAAATTACGTCGGCCACACACTGATTACGACAGACGGCACGACCCTCTTGGGAGCGGACAATAAAGCGGGTATTGCTGAAATCGTAACTGCAATGGAATATTTGATTGATAATCCCGAAATTAAACACGGGAAACTTCGAATCGCGTTTACGCCAGACGAAGAAATCGGGCGTGGTCCACATAAATTTGATGTCGAGAAATTTGGCGCGAAATACGCTTATACAATGGACGGCGGTCCACTTGGCGAACTGCAATATGAAAGTTTCAATGCCGCGGGCGCAACAATAACATTCCATGGTACAAGTGTACATCCAGGTTCCGCGAAAGATAAAATGGTGAATTCGATTTTAGTCGCGAGTAGATTTCAAGCGGCAATGCCTGCCGATGAAGTTCCTGAAAAAACAGCGGATTATGAAGGGTTTATCCATCTTATGCAGTTCGACGGTTCTACCGAGAAGACGACTCTCGGCTATATCATTCGCTATTTTGACCGCGAAACATTCGAAGCACGAAAACAACTAATGGTTGAAACTGCTGACAAACTGAAGGAAGAGTACGGTGAAAATGCAATCTCATTAGAAATTGAAGATCAGTACTTTAATATGCGCGAAAAAATTGAACCGGTCATGGAAATCGTTGAAATCATTTCCGATGCTTTCAAAAACCTTGATATTGAACCGAATATTGTCCCCGTTCGCGGTGGTACAGATGGTTCACAACTATCCTATATGGGCATGCCGACGCCGAATATTTTCACGGGTGGCGAAAACTATCACGGAAAATACGAATACATTTCCGTCGATAATATGGTGAAAGCAACAAATGTCATTATTGAAGCCGTCAAATTGTTTGAGGAACGCGCGTAAGTAGGAATTCTATTGAAGGAAATCTGGATTGGGATCCTCTCTTCAGTGTTTTTTGCGGTGACATTCATCTTGAACAGATCAATGGAATTGTCTGGAGGAAGCTGGCTTTGGAGTTCCTCTCTTCGATATTTCTTTATGATTCCATTTTTGATTGCCATCGTTGCGTATCGTAAAGGCTTTGCACCGATGAAGAAAGAAATGAAGGCAAACTCCTTTCCTTTCTTCATCTGGAGTGTTGTCGCTTTTGTATTTTTCTACGCACCGCTTACATACGCAGCTGCATACAGTCCAGGTTGGTTACTTGCAGGTACTTGGCAATTAACAATAGTCGCTGGGGTCTTGCTGGCCCCTTTTTTCACATTGGTTATGAATGAAAGAAAGGTCAGACAGAGGATACCTGCTATTTCGTTCGGCATAACATTGATCATCATAGCGGGTGTTATCCTCATTCAAATTCCACATGCGCAGAGTGTTGAAGTACGCACCCTTTTATTCGGCATCATTCCGATTTTATTTGCTGCATTTGCTTATCCGCTCGGCAATCGAAAAACGATGGAACTTCTTGGAGGTCGGCTTGATACATTTCAACGGGTTCTAGCCATGACACTAATGACAGTACCCGTTTGGATTGGAATTTCAATTTACGCTTTCGTCACGGTTGGCCCCCCTTCTATGAATCAACTCATGCAATCGTTCATCGTCGGCGTTAGCTCAGGTGTTATTGCCACGACATTATTTTTCATGGCAACAGACCGGGTTCGAGACGACCAAAGTAAATTGGCTGCGGTCGAAGCTACACAGTCAACACAGCTCATTTTCGTCATTCTTGGTGAGATGGCGATTCTTGGTATCGCTGTTCCTGGTCCAATTGCCCTTGTTGGTATTGCGGTCATTATTGCCGGAATGGCAATGCATAGTTTTTCATTCGGCACTTGTGAAAAAAAGACAAATGCATGCATTTTGAATTGAAAAAGGGTCAACTCCTAGAGCGAGTCGACCCTTTCTCATGTTTGATTTGCGGATATCCGACAGATAATCTATTATATCCGACACTCACACGATTATATCCGCAAAACAAGACTTTAGAACCGCCTTACAACACATTAATCGCGGTCATATTTCCCAATAACTTCAACGGCTTTCTCAGTGATTGACGTGTCAATCGCTTTATCTAAATCGACATCGCCGCGGATTGCATCGTTTTCTTTATAAACATTGAATTGCTTTTCAATATCGTCAATAAACATCTTGCCATCGGGATCTAGACCCGTTACATTTACTTTCTCCCATAGTTCAGGGTCTTTCAGTGCTGTATGCTTTGTCATAATCTTGATGATTTCATCTTTTTCAATTCCTTTAATAAATGCATCGTTATAGTCTCGGACGCCTTTTAAGTAAGCTGCCATAAACCGCAACGAAATATCTTGTTCCTCTGCCATGAATTGTGGTGAACCGAGTACCATCGCAATTTGTGACTCTGGTGCATAATCTGTCGCATCTAGGAAACGTTTATGGAATCCATTTTCGATACCTTGAGTGATGAGCGGCTCGATATTTAATGCGACATCAATCGTCCCTGCATCGATTGCCCCTAACATACTTCCAAAATCCCCCATAAGCACAAATTCGACGTCATCTTCAGTTAATCCGGCATGCTTTAACATCTCTTGATAGATATACCAGTCAATCGAGTAAAGCGATGACACGGCAATTTTCTTGCCTTTCATATCCGCGTAATCTTTGATTTCATCGACCATATGATTTCCGATAACAAAAGTGAAATACGATTTCCCTGGATTATTATGCCCTTTATCCGCAATAATCTTAACATCAATCCCTTGTGCAATTGCGTTGAAGAAAGATGCAGTTGAGACGCCACCCGCAATGTCCACTTCTCCTGCTGCTAACGCGGGAAGCATATCATCACTGTTGGCGAATTGTGCAAATTCGACCTCGATATTATAGTCTTCAAAATAGCCTTTTTCTTTCGCGATGTAGAAACCTGCTCCGGATGCGGCCCCGTCTTCCGCAATGACAACTTTGGTCTTCTTCTCAAGAGGGCTTAAGTCTCCTGAAGGATTTTCCGCACTGATTTCATCATCTACACCTTTGGGTGGGTCGGTCTTCACCGTCTCCTTTGCTGAACAGGCACTGATGATTAACATAAACAAGAAAAGCGGAATCAACCATCCGCTTTTAATCCATTTTGCCATTGAATCTCTCCTTTTCAATCCTCTTCTCGTCTTGACCGTTGAACTTCTTCTTGCAAATGGTGCCATATTTCAACAAACTGCGCGGCCATGGTTGAGTCCTCGCGAATATCCTCGATTCTTCGCGGTCGTGGCATTTCAACTTTTATTTCACGGATGATTTTCCCTGGTTGGGAGCTCATTAACAGAATTCGATCGGCGAGTAGTAATGCTTCGTCGATACTGTGGGTGATGAAAAGTACAGTCTTTCCTGTTTCCTCCCAAATGGATAGAAGTTCCGCTTGTAATATAAATTTGTTCTGCTCATCGAGCGCGGCAAATGGTTCATCCATCAGAAGGATTTCAGGATCGTTTGCAAAAGCCCTTGCAATACTCACCCGCTGTTTCATCCCCCCGGATAATTCTTTCGGATAAAGGGATGAAAATTTATCGAGCCCTGTTTTCTTTAAATAATAAGCGGTCCGTTCTTTTATTACTTTTTTCGGCATATGTCGCATTTTAAGACCAAATGCCACATTTTCTTCTACAGTTAACCACGGAATAATGCCTCTTTCTTGAAATACCATGGATTGTAACGGTCGATCCTCTTTGTCTGTCGCAATCGTGAAATCACCAATACTAGGATTTTCAAGCTCCGCCAATATTCGTAGCAGCGTCGTTTTTCCACATCCGCTTGGTCCTACAATACAAACAAATTCGCCTTCATTGATTGTGAGCGTAATGTCATCAAGTGCAGTAACGCTTCCTTGCTTTTTATAAAATGCTTTTGTTAAATTAGTGACTTCAATTTTCGGTTTATTACGCATCTGTTCACCTCCACGGCAACATTTTCTTTTGTATTCCACGAAGCATGATGGAGAACAGATAACCAAAAAATGAGATAAGAATGAGCCCCACGTACATTTCTTGCAATAAGAATGCTTTATACGATGTCCAGATTAGATAGCCTATTCCAGAAGTTGCCCCCATCATTTCCGCTGCAACAATCGTCAAGAGCGCAATCGCCTGCCCCATTTGGATGCCTTCCAACATAACGGGTAGCGCTCCCGGTAAAGCAATTTTCATAAAAAAGTTTACCCGACCAGCACCATAGTTTTTAGCTACATCTAAATAAATTTTGTCGATATTAATGACACCCGCAACAGTATTAATGACAACCGGGAAAAATACACTTCCTGCGATTGTCACCACTTTGGATAAATCACCGATGCCAAAAATAATAATAATGATTGGAAGCAGGGCAAGTGTAGGAATTGGCATGAGCGCCATCACGATTGGCGATACAAAATGCCTGATCGGTGAATAAAGGCCCATTAAAAGTCCGATGACGACACCGGGTATAACACCTAGTAAAAACCCGGCAAAAATCCGATACATCGAAATTCCGATATGACTTGCGATTTCACCACTTGCGATTAAGGAGAAAAATGTGCTGACGATGGCAGAGGGGGGCGGAAAAAAACGAATATCAATTAACCCTGTTCTCGACAGAAACTCCCATAATAGTAGTAGAAAAACAGGTGACGCAATCGTCAGCATCTGTTTGAATCGCTCATTTCTTTGCCTCTTCTTCCATTCACGCTGTTCAATTTCGAACGGACTATAGTGACTTTTTGTCTCTTCCAACGTTCACCACCTCTTCTATAAATATATGTGAACGCCTAAAAATGTGTGTTGGGCGAATGCCGTCTAAACAACATTTCGACACAAAAAACACTCCCAAACTTGAGAGTGTCCAGCAATTTCATTATAGAATGCCATATTTCTGTGCATTAAATCGTAACTCTTCCCGAAATTTCGGATGTGCAATATCGATAAGTGCATTGGCACGTTCTTTTAGTGACTTTCCGTACAATTTTGCAATACCATATTCCGTAACAATATTGTCGACAGCATTTTTCGACGTGGTCACGACAGAACCTGGTGTAAGTTGTGTTTGGATACGGGAAATTGTGTCGTCCTTCGCGGTTGAATACATACAAATAAATCCTTTTCCGTGCTTTGCGAAGCGAACGCCTTGCGCAAAATCAGCTTGTCCACCAGTTGATGAATAATACCGTCCCGCGACTGTTTCAGAGGCACATTGACCGTACAGATCAATTTCTGTCGTGGCATTTATTGAAACAATTCGTTCTTCTTTGGCAATTTCTCGGGGATCATTCACTTCGCTGACTGGCAAAAATTCAACTGCAGGATTTTGATGGACGAAATCATAAAGGCACTGCGTTCCATAGGCAAAGGTTGCAATAATTTTTCCTTTATGCGTAAGTTTATTTGTACCAGTAACAGCACCTGCTGCAACTAAATCGACTATGCTATCAGTGAGCATTTCAGTATGAATACCGAGATTTCGATGATCTTTCAACATAGCCATGACCGCATTTGGAACTGAACCAATACCAACTTGAAGTGTATCCCCGTCTTCGATTTCATCTATTACAAACTTAGCAATCGCTAAGTCTTTTTCTGTCACTGGCGGTGATTTTACTTCAGCCAATGCTAAATCATTTTCCACATAACCTACAATTTGACTAATATGAATTTGGTTTTTACCAAATGTCCTTGGCATATGTGCATTGACTTCCAGCATAAATGGAACATGGCCAATAAATTCTGCGATATAGTCTGCACCCGTCCCCAACGAAAAATAACCATGCTCATCCATCGGCGATGCAACCGCCATAATCATAGACATCTTCGTTGTCTTTTTCAACAGTCTCGGCACATCATGAAAGACGTTTGGAACCAATTCAACATGTCCATCATAATACGCCTCTCGTGTTGCGCCACTTAAAAAATAGGACTTATGCGTAAGATGCCCTTTCATTTCCCCTGATATATAATTCCGTTTTGTAAGCGCCAACATTTGATGCACAGTAACATTCTCTAATTTTAAATAATTTCCTTCCAATATATCTAGTAATCTATGGGGTTCTCCATTGCCAATAGGGATGATAATATCTGCTTCTTTGTCAATCAACTCAATAACTTCTTGTTCATCTAGGTGTTTTATCAAAAAGTCTCACTCCCCGCAATATTCAGTTCAACCCATAGTATATACCAGACTGAGCGCTCGCTCAATGTAATTCAGTTCAGTTTTAGTTTATCCTGAGAAACGATATACTAAAATCATGACAAAACTTACAGCTGATCAACTCAAACAATTGAATATGTACAGTATCTATACAGATACACCTCAGCGCAAGCTATTTTCGCTTGCGGACTTTCTTGGCGATCAAACTGAGGAAGCACTTACTGCAACTCTAGCGATTAGTCGCAGTCCCAATAAAACAGTCACCGCTTCTTATTTCATGCGCCGATTCGGTATGTTCATCGCCATGCAGTTTTATAATTTAGCGATGTATGATGAGGTTTGGGATGGAGAAATTGAGCGACTAACTTTTGGTGCGAAAAAAGAGTTTGGGAACTTGACCGTCAGCATGTTCGCAAATTCTGAGGATTGGCGAAGCGTGAAAATTGACGAGCGCAGTGAAGTTATTCGATATATATTGAAACAATGCGACGCGGTCATTCGTCAAACTCGAACTGTAGCTAATATTTCGTCACTAACATTATGGGAAAGCGTCTTTGGATTTCTACTCTGGCATTACCATGTTTTATTGGAAAATCCCGGAACGGCTGATGAAGCACGCGCTGATTTAAATCTACTTAAAGACGAAGCGCTTTGGGAAGGAATCGCACCGCGCTCTTTATTCGCCGTTTATTTAAAAGGGCTTGAGCCGGCTGCATTATTAAATACAGTCGTTCGGACAACATGTTGTTTATCAAAAGATGTCCCAGGCCTCATGCAATGCGGATTTTGCCCGCTAATAAAGAGTTAACCCTCGCGATATGCCCTAAATGATGCCTTCATCGAATAAATTGAACCGATTGCTGCACCACCGTAAAAAAAGCCCATGAAAATTCCAGCCGACAAGTTTCCTGAATGGCTGATGAAGATGGATATGGCCAGTCCGATGATAACTGCAACGGTCGACAACCAGCTCGAGGGGACTTTTAAGAACACTTTGATCAAAATGATGGCAACAACGATTACTGGAATCGCCCAAATGGCATCCCAAATATTTGTGTGGATCACCGGAAATTCAGTCAACATAGACTCAGTCCTTTTTTACTGAAAAGGTTGCCCCGTATTTATGTTTCCATACATTAAGGAGGAATGACGTTGCTCATTAAAGGACACCTGGTAAAAGGCGCTGTTCTTGATGAAGAAACACGATGCGCACATTATTATTCAGAAATTGATCGAATTGCGATCAAGTTTTATTGTTGTGATACTTACTTTCCTTGCTACGCTTGCCACGAGGAAAGCGGTTGTGGCAAGCCAAGCGTGTGGCCTAAAGTTCAGTTTAACGAGAAAGCGATTCTTTGCGGTGCTTGTGGGCATGAGCTGACTATCTCGGAATACTTGGACTGTAAATCAGAATGCCCAATATGTGCTGCAACCTTTAATCCCGGCTGCAATTTGCATCGGCATTTATATTTTGAAATATAAAAAGTGCATCCCCTTTTTTCCAGGAATGCACTTTTTTTAAACTGTTTTCGTAGCGGTTTTTCGTATTTCCCGCCGCGCTTCGTAAATATTTGACACAATCGCTTTACCGACTGCGTACGTTGGAATTGCAATGATAATACCTAGGAAGCCTGCAATATTACCTGCTGCCAAAATAACTGTGATGACTGTGAGCGGGTGAATATCGAGCGATTTCCCCATCACATTCGGTGTGATTAAGTTACTTTCAATTTGTTGGGCAACAACTGTGATTACGCCAACCCAAATCACCAGTGTTGGATCTTGAACGAATGCAATAATAACAGCCGGTGTCACGGCTATCCATGGACCGATAAACGGGATCAAGTTCATAAAAAGTCCAAAAATCGCAAGTAATAATGCATATTTCAGACCAATTGCCCAGTATCCGATGAGTAGCAGAATGGCTAAAAGAAAACTAATTAAAAATTGACCTTGAATATAAGAACGTAAAACGTTATCGATATCCGATAGTGTTTTTTTAACCCATTGCCTTTGTTTTCCCGTAAAAAATCCATAGATAAACGGTGCAAATTTTTCGTGATCTTTCAACATAAATATAAAGAAAAACGGCACAAGCACTAATAAGAACATCGCTTGCAGAAATGATTGAATGAATTGGACAATCCATTTCCCAAACTTTACCGCAATCGATTGGATTGAGGCTGCTGCACTATCTATCGATTCTTCTAGATTTTTAGGCAGTTCATGTTTTTGCTTTAAAACATAATTTGTCATTTCATTAATTTCTGCGGTGATCGTAGGTGAGTTCTCAACTAATTCATTCACCTGTTTCGTAACCGGCGGGCCGATAATCGCTGCAAAAATCCATATGACCCCGATGAGACCTGCAAATATCGTTAAAATACTTGCCCATCTAGGAAATTTTCTGTTCTCAAGAAATCGCTGAATCGGTTCAGTCATATAGTAGAGAACGCCTCCAAGCAGTAGCGGCAGGAAAATCGTTTTCCCGATAATGAAGATAGGTGAAAAAATTCCTTTGATGTCTAAAAAGTAACGGATAATAAGAATTGCGAGTAAAATACCAATACCGACTTGAAACCATAACTTCTTGATCAACTAATCATACAACTCCTTTCACACAACTAAACATGCGTTTTAAATAAGTATACGCTGTTATACGTCTAACGTCGAAGAAAGTTTCAAAATACTTACGATTATAAAAAGACCACCACTATTAGGCAGTCCCAATTATTATTCGACTTGACTTCAATTCCCGCCAACTCCCCGAATCTTCGTGCATACGTGTGCCTTCACCTTCTTCCTCACACCTAAAACATTACCCTTTTGTGGTAGTATTATAGACAACTCTAAATCTTTTTCAAAAATGCTGAAGGACTGAAATCAATGATGGCAAATACTAAATCCGTATCTAAAAGGAAGCTCTTTCTACTGATTAGTTTAGTGTTACTATTACTTACCGGCTTTCGAATTATTTGGATAATCCACTACAAAACACCCGTACATCCAATTGCGGAAAAAGGGGTAATTGATTTAAGGAATTATGAAGTGAATGACAAAAAAACACTTAAATTAGACGGGGAGTGGATATTTTATCCTAACCAGTTATTAACGCCTAACTTCAAGGAACCATCAGAAACTGATCAAGTACAGGATATTTCTCTACCGGGAAACTGGGATGAAGCCTCGATTGATGATACACCAGTGAATTATGGGACATACAAGTTAAAAATTCTACTTCCTAAGCAAGATAGTCAGTATTACGGCATACGTATCCAGGATATTTCGTCATCCGCTCGTATTTATGTAGATGGCGTGCTCATTAGCGAAATTGGTCAACCATCTACGTCTGCCAAGGACTACAAAAGTAAATTAGGTACATATAAAACCCTTTTTCATACAGATAACAAAGAGATAGACTTGGTAATTGAAGTCGCGAATTACGAAACACCGCATGTTGGCGGTATTACGAAATCTATCAATTTCGGTACTGGAAAAGCTATTGAACAATCGGTCAACTTTTCACAATTGCTACAGGTACTAGTCGCAAGTATTCTAATTGTACATAGTTTCTATGCTGGCGGTTTATATTTGGCCAGCAAAAACAAACCTCAAAAAGAACTTCTTTATTTTTCTTTACTACTGATATTTGCTGCTTTCTCAATACTCGTTGATGAAGATAAACTATTACTTGGTTTATTCCCCATTGATGCAAAATGGGCTTTTAAATTATTATACGTATCATTTGCCGGCACAGTCTATTTTGTTTTGAAGTTTATCAAACACGCTTTCACGATAAACAGTTCCCATTTTCGAGTGTTATTTACTTTGTATGGAATCTTAAGTGTTTCGTTGTTCATATTACCATTTCAGTACATTGAATTTGTCGGCAATAGTATCATGCTATTAAATGCATTTTCCTATTCATTTATCTTTGTACATGTGGTAAGACTTATAAAAAAAGGAAATACAGATGCTATTTTCATACTTCTTGCGAATGTTATTAATCTCTTTAATGTTTTATGGGGTATTGCAATTAATGCCAACATGATTGAGATTCCTTATTACCCGTTTGATTATCTACTAGCAATTGCAGCATTTTCCGGATTTTTATTTATACGCCATTTTCGTGTCATGAGTCTGAATGCGAAACAAACAATGGAGTTACAAAGAGCCGATAAGATGAAAGATGACTTTTTGGCCAATACTTCCCATGAGTTACGGAACCCACTTCACGGAATTATTAATATTACGGAAACGGTTTTGAATGATAAAGAAGCGTCACTAACAAAAAAGAATCAGGAAAACTTGGAGCTACTCGTTCGACTAGGTAAGCAGATGTCATTTACGCTTAATGACATTCTGGACATTACACGTCTAAAGGATCAACAGATTCGCCTAGATAAAAAAAGTGTGAAATTATATGCAGTGACTACGGGAGTACTGGATATGGTTCGCTATATGACGGTCGAGAAAAACTTACAGTTGAATGTAACAATCCCTTCATCATTCCCTGAAATAACTGCGGATAAGAACCGACTGATACAAATATTATTCAATTTGATCCATAATGCGGTTAAATTTACGGATGAGGGGATTATTACAATAAGTGCCACACACAATGCTGACATGGCAATGATCAGGGTCACGGATACTGGAATTGGGATGGATGAAAAGTTTCAACAGGTCATTTTCCAACCATATCGACAGGAGAATTCTAGTACAACATCCAATGGAAGCGGCATCGGACTAGGATTGAATATTTGTCGGCAATTGGTCGAATTACATGGCGGAGAAATTTTTGTTGAGTCTGTACTTGGCAAAGGTTCTATTTTCTCATTTACAATTCCATTAGCTGAGAAATCTAGCATAAAGTCTAATAGAGAAGTGGAAATTGCGGCCACCATGAGCCTCGATGAAACTTTGAGTCCAATGGAGGACAGTAAGCACCATCTGCATCAGGATGAATTAATGAAGATAGACTTGAAAAATCCAATGGTCTTAATTGTTGACGATAATCCAGTAAACCTTAGAATCTTAGGAAATCTACTGGCTACTGATTACAACATTGAGACGGCAACAAGTGCAGAAGAGGCCCTAACACATATTAATCGAGTCGAATGGGATCTAGTCATTTCTGATGTAATGATGCCAAAAATGTCCGGTTATGAATTAACAAAAACCATTCGCAAGCAATTCACCATTTCTGAATTACCCGTTTTACTATTAACTGCCCGGCATCAGGTTGAGGATATCTATACTGGATTCCTTGTAGGTGCCAATGATTATGTGTCAAAGCCAATGGATGCGATAGAATTGAAAGCGCGCGTAAAAGCTTTAACGACATTAAAGCAATCGATTAATGAGCAATTTCGATTGGAAGCTGCATGGCTTCAAGCCCAAATACAGCCGCATTTCTTATTTAACACTTTAAACACTATCGCCGCTTTAGGTGAAATAGATACAAATAGAATGCGCAAATTACTCGATGAATTCTCAAATTACTTAAGGAGAAGCTTCGATACACACAACACAGAATCCGTTATTCCGCTCGATCACGAGCTCGACTTAATACGCTCGTATCTATTTATAGAAAAAGAACGATTCGGGGAAAAATTGCGGGTTAAATGGCAGTTAGAAGATAAATTAAACTTTCAAATCCCACCGTTATCCCTCCAAACGATTGTTGAAAATGCCGTTCGACATGGCGTTCTAAAACAAAGAAATGGAGGTACAGTTTGCATACAAATAACCAGCCAAAAGGAGTATTATGAACTGGCCATTACTGATGACGGTGTCGGTATGAGTCAGGAAAAAGTATTACAGATTCTTAGCGAACACCCAAGTCATATCGGTGGTGTTGGCATATCCAATACAAATCGACGATTAAAAAAGCTGTACGGTAACGGATTGACGATCAAAAGCGAAGTAGATTCCGGTACGACTGTTAGTTTCCATATTCCAAAGTGAATTTTTTACGGAAGGCACAACTTAGCTCCGATTCTACAGTTCGTGATTTTATATTATTTTAACCAACGGAAAAAGCTTTCACGTGCCGAATGGCATGTGAAAGCTTTTCATTTTGTGTCAACCGTCGCCCCATTTATCGCTATCACATAGTTTCAATGAAATTCCCTCTGTTTTAGAGTTTGCTTGCAGTCATTAGGGATTTCCTTGCACGCTTAGCCTGTTTGGTTGCATTCATCAAGAATTTCCTTGCACTTAAACATTTTTGCTTGCAAGTCGGGACTTTCAACCTATCGAAATTCACTTAAAACAATAAAAAACGTGAAACGCTCTTAGTAGCAGCGTTTCACATTCTATATTACTTCTTTTTTAGTTCTCGCAAGGCCCCAATACGATAGAACAGCGATCAATGCTGATACAAAGATAATGGCACCCATTGGGATTGCCGTTTCTTCACCCGCGATTCCAACAAGCGGTGCTGTAATTGCCCCTAAAATGAAAGGCAATAAGCCGAGTAAAGCCGATGCACTCCCTGCAATATGTCCTTGTGACTCCATGGCCAATGAAAAGGATGACGTGGAAATAACAGCAATGGACATCACGAAAAAGAATATCGGAATAACAATAGCTAGAAGTGGACCATTTACCAATACAACAATGAGTAACACCGCTCCTGAGATAATAGATAGCAACAAACCGCTTTCCAAAATTTGTTTTTCCGTTAATACGCCTGTTAGCCGTCCAACGGTATGCGTTCCGATAATAAGCCCGATTCCATTCATTCCAAATAACAAACTAAACATTTGCGGCGAAACCTCGTAAATGTTTTGGTAAACAAATGGCGTACCAGCAACATACGCAAAAATTCCGGCCATGATGAATCCTTGCGCTAGCGCATAACCCATAAACTCTCGGTTTTTCAATAATGATAAAAAGTTCTTAAGTGTATTTGAAAAATTACTAGGCACACGAGACTGTGCCGGCAATGTCTCGTCCATTCTCCACATGACGACCGCAAATAGTAATAAGCCAATCACGCTCAATACCGCAAATATTCCTTTCCAATCCGTAAACGACAGAACGGCCCCGCCAAAGACAGGCGCTAGGATTGGCGCTAAATTAAAAATAAGCATGAGAAGAGCGAAAAACTTCGTCAATTCCCTTCCGCTATATAGATCCCGAACAATCGCTCTTGAAATAACGATTCCTGAAGACGCAGCAAATCCTTGTATAAAACGAGCAGCGATAAAAAATCCGATACTCGGTGAAAAAACACATAATAACGACGCGATAAAATACACAACCAGCGCAATTAGCAATGGTTTTTTACGGCCATGCACATCACTCATTGGTCCAAGGATGAGTTGACCTAAACCAATTCCTAAAAGAGTCGCAGTTAAACTCACTTGTACAAAGGATGCCGTCGTATCAAATGCTTCAACAATCGTTGGAAATGATGGTAAATACATATCAATTGTGAACGGACCCATTGCAGCTAACGTTCCCAAGAGAATCGCAAATCGTAAGCGTTTAGATCCTTTTAATGTTTCCATAGTCGACAACTCCTTTATCAGAAAAACAATCACGTAGGCGATTGTTTTTTGTTTAATAAACGCACAGAAGTATATCATTATACCATCTCGTCATCACTCTTCATAGAATTCAAAACTAAAAACAGCCGCATACTCATTTGAGTTTACGGCTGTTTTCATTATAATCTAGGATCAACTGGATCTGATTCCAATGCCAATGTAGCAAGAACGCATTCATGGACTCGTTCTAGGGACTCACCGTCGACAAATCTTTGGACCCCTTCAATACCTAAAGCAAATTCCCTAAGTGCCAGTTTTTGTTTTTTTCCAGCGCTCCGCTTTTTCAAGCGCTCAAGATTTTCCGGGATTAAATAATCCATTCCGTATATAATATTCAAGTATTTTCTCCCTCTAACCTTGATCGCTGGCTGTAACAATTTTCCTTTGCTTCGAGCAATGAAGAACTCCGGTTTGATCACGATCCCTTCGTGTCCATCCTCAGTCATTTCTTGCCACCAGGCGATAACTTCCTGTTCGCTACTTTCATCTGAAATGACCTTGTATGCTGTCTCAACAAACAGAGAGGATCCTTCCGCAAATTCTTTATTCATTTCCATATGCCACACATGAGGCTTTTCAAAAAAAGTTTCACCGCTATGGGCTAATACATGGAACGGGGCGATTTGAATATCGACTGTTTCTTCCGCGTCCCAACAATACTTTTGAAACACTTCTTTGAAGGTCTGGGCATGTTCAAGTTTCTCTTCGTTTTCTACTAAAAAACGCGTCAAGTCCTCATTCTTTTCAGCTGCGGATACCAACTTTTCTTTTAACTTCATGCGATCAAGAATGGCATTTTCCGAGACGTGCGCATATTGCTCACTGATTAACGCCTTCGCCTTTAAATTCCAAGGCATGATTTCTGCATCCAGTAGAACATAATTCGTCTCATGTTTTTCGAAATAGCTTTTAGAGGTAAGTTCTTCATTTAGCCTCGATAGGATTTCAGTTTCTGTCTCTTCATCGAAGAAACGCCTTCCCGTTCTTGTATAAATAGCACCCAACACCTCAGAACCAATCGTATGTTTCGCTGATTCCACGTCCATGAATACTAACAAAACCGCTCGACTGCCCATATGTTTTTTCTCAGCAATCATCGTATGAACGCCGTGGCTCCTATAATAGGCGATTGCTTCTTTCGGATGTTCCAAATAGTCAGGTTCCGACGAGGTGACAGGCGTCGGGCTCATTGTCGGTGGAATGTAAACCAATTGCTCTAGTGGAAGCGCGTAATGGGAAACGGTGTCAATTGCCGATTTCACAATATCCGAATGTATTTTCACTTCGCCCAGTTGTTCCGTCAAGACCGAAAAGCCATTAATGAATTTCCCGATATTCGGTGGATTTAGTCGATTTTCTTCCCATTCGATTAATGGATTATCGGCAGCGTCAGAATAATCCCTCGCAGCTTTCACGGCCAAAAATTCTTTTTCTGGATAACGATATGCGGTCAATTTTCCGCCAAACACAACACCTTGATCAATATTGACCGTATTATTGATCAGAAGCGGTTGTGGTTTTGGGTCATGTCCCCAAATAATTACCGCACTTCCCTCATGGTGGATTGTCCAATCTTTTCGTACGGGTTTGCCAATCTCATTAAATCCGTCCGTGTCACCGTATCGGCAGAAATCCTGAATTTCCAGTGACTGCTTGCCGATATATTCATCTCGAATGCCAGCGTGTGTACAGACCGCAACCGAAACCCCATTTTGCATGATTACGTAATGAGACGGTGCCTGCATAAGAAAATCCTTTAACAACTGCTTCGTTTCAATCGTTTGATCCTCACCGTACCGCGCTTCGTAGTCCAGAAATTCAGCAACAACTTTTTCATCACCGTGATTCATCGTCACATCACGGCCCTCAAGCCAACGAGCAACCTTCCATCCGTGGTTACTATCTATCATATAAGCCAGTCTTTGTTCAACATGCTTCTGCATAAACAGCATCGTCTTCAGGGATTTAGGTCCCCTGCTCATGACATCGCCAAGGGATAGAAAACGCCGGCCTTCAGGGTGAATAAAAAGACCGTCCTCATTCTCCACATATCCAAGCTTAAGTAGAAGCTGAATCATCTCATCGTAACACCCGTGAATGTCGCCTATCACATCGAGTCCTTGCCCAACATCAATCATCAACGGATTTTCCCGTCTAACCAGTTCAATCGCTTCCACTGAATCTGTAAAAAAGATGGATTTAAAACCATCTTTCTTGATAAACCGCTTTTCTCTCTTAAGCGTTTGAAATTGTTGCTTCACGCGTCTTGTTTCTCTTGGATTTTCGCGCCCGGCATTCCGTTCGAGTAAGACGCTTTGCGCTACGTCCATAAAAATCGCCACCGCTGGGACATTGTGTTTCTCGGCTAATTTAACGTATTTTTTTCGGTCATCGGGGTGCAAATGAGTTGCATCGATAAACGTTACTTTATTCAAACGGCATCTTGCCTCGACAACATTGTCCATCATATTGAAAGCTTCTTTGGAAATAGCCTGATATTCATCGTAAAGACCATCCGCTTCATCTTTCGGCCGATTCGCCCAACTAATGTAATTCGTATCTCCAACAATTTCCCGATAGTCGTCCGAACTAATGACTTCGGAAGACAGTATTTTCTCTTCTTCAATCCACTTATTCAATAATGTTGATTTACCGCTATTGGAAGCACCGACAAGCAAAACAAGTCCGGAATAAGGAATCGTAATTCTCATGATGCATCCCCCTTCCTGACAAACTTGCACATTTGTGTTGGATGACCATACACTTCATGCACTTCTCCGATGCCTTCAAACTCGAGTTTATAGCTTCCTAAACGATTCCAATCTGCGCAAGACTTCTCAAACTCTTCCCTTGTCCATTCAAACCGATGATCGAAATGCCGTTTCGCATCCGTCATTTCATAGACCGAATTATATTCTTGATTTGGCGTCGTGATAATAAGGGTTTGCGGTTTATAGTCATCAACGATTAAACGCATTGCTTTCGCCAGTCGCTCTTCGTCGATATGTTCAATTACTTCACATAAAATGATGACATCTTTATCCTCTAACCTTTCATCATAATAAAATAACGATCCCCAAATCGTTTTCGGTTCAACGAATCCTTCTTTACTTTTTATCTTTTCAAATCGTTTTACAGCTTTCAATGTTTCTCTTTCCGATGGTTCAACCGCCAGTATTTCCTGGACGCCATCTACAAACCCTAACCTAGCAGATAATTTCCCCTCACCAGAACCGAAATCAACAACCGATTTTTTAGAAGGTAAATCGTTTATTGTTTCAATAATTTTATCGTAACGCAGTTCATTCAGACGTGGTGATTTGGGTGACTTTTCTTCCGCTATATTCTCTTCCATCTGGCTATAGAGTTCTTTGAATCGAAGCGCTTTTCGAATGATAAACTCTCTTTCCGGATGGTCATCGAGCCACCCATCCCCGTAGCGTTTAATCTTTTCAATTTCAGCTTCGTCAATAAAGTAATGTTTATAATTATCCATAACTGGAATAAGTACATATAGTTGTTGAAGTGCTTTTTGGAGTGTAACTGTCCCAGAAATCATTAAGAAACGAGCTGAACTTCTAGTTTTTAACTGAAATGAATAATCTGTTTCACCATATTCGATGTCTACTCGGTAGCCAAGCGGTTCAAAAAGACCTTGAATTTCCGCGTCAGATAAGTCTGAAACAACTGGACCAAAGCTGAATTCAAATGAAAACGGATGATCTACCCATTCAATATATTCCTCTTTTGGCTGACCATTCAAAGCTGTTCCCAATGCAGATCGTATAAGTGACGTAAAAATACTACTTACCGCAAATTCACGGTCGTTAATATAATGCACGATATCGTATATATTCGACGAATGTTTGATTAGCGCCAACGGATCAGGCGTTACAAAAATCGTAACCTCCAGTTCCGTTTCAGTAAATGTACTATAAAATAGGCGAATGAAGTGCCCCTTGTTTTTTCTCTCGTAAATATTATCGGGATTTTTAGCGAGTAAATGTGAAATGACTTTCACGTTTTCACCCGTTGCTTTGATTGTTAGTTGCACGGTGTTCTCTCCATTCTCAAATCGATAAGTTCATGCTTTCTATTAAACCCCGCTGCTTCATAAAGATGAATCGCTTTTTCATTTTCTTTCTCAACTGAGAGCGTAACACCCTTGATCGATTCATATGAAAATAGATGGTTTAAAGCAGATTGAATCAGCTTTGTCCCGATCCCTTGTTTTCTAAATTTATCAGAAACCGCAACATATTCAATCGAACCTTGCCCCTGCTCTGGTTCGGCTTCTACATAGACATATCCTTTAATTTCTGTACTATCATTTTTTATTATTAACAATTGATTATGTTCATTTAAACGACTTATGATATTCTTCGCATTATAATATGTCGTTGGAAACTCTAATTGGTGAATTTTTGAAAAAGAACCTTCAAAACCTGTCTCATATTTTTCAATTTCTTTATGATTAGATTCTTTAAATCCATCACGTTTTGCTTGTAAGATATAATGGTTTCCCTTTTCGATTCCACCAAGATTCAAAACAAATTCTTTCCCGATTTTATTTTCCTGGTTTAGAAAAAAGAAGAACTTCCTTAAGGAAATCTCTGAATCTGAATAAGAAAGTACCTTTTTAAAGAGATTTTCTGCAAGAACAATCATGCTTTCACCTCTCAAAAATGGACCCCATACCTCTGCGCTTAAGTCATCTTCATCAATGTCCAAGCCCATTGCACCTATAATTATCTCGTTTTCATACGCAACTGTAAAAGATTTAGCTAAATCTAAATCCGAAAAGTCATGCGTCAAGTCATGTAAAATCGATTCTTTATCGCTACCGCAATAGCCAATATGTTTACTCGGTACTTTGTTCGCCTCTGCTAAAAAAAAGGCAAGTTCCTCTATATCAATTGGAGGTGTTATTGTAATCGTCATTTGTTTCAACTTCCTTACCACTCGTTATTATGTATTTCATAGATCAGAAAACAATTCACTTAAACGATCCCAATTGTCAGCAACCTATTTCTTTTTACCAAGCCTCATTAATAGTGTTAATCCCAACGTAAGTAAAGTAATAATCGCCAGAATAAATTTCATATCAATTACAGGTTTAAACTTTACTTTGTCGGAAGTAATCTCATAAACCCCTAAAGGTTTAACAGAAATATACCCCCCGCCTCCTTCTCCTTGCGTTGCTGATGAGTTTTTACTTTCACCAGAATAACCGCCACCGCCACCTACATAATAATCGACTTTTGCTACAGGAAGTACTTTTTTATTTTCAAGTTCAATCGGTTCCCCGTACACCAATGAAACATCCTTATATCTGGCGAATTTATCAAAAATCACGCCAATTGGCGAACGATAAAATGGCTTTGTTGCCGTTGAATTTATAGTAGGATTTATCCCATTCACTTCCATGCTACATTTCCCCTTTATAAAAGTTATTTACCAATCCTTTAATTTAGACAAGTACGGCTCAATATAACTTCTAGACCCAGACGCCAAATTTTCCGGAAGTGCTGCAAGCGGAAAGTACTGAACATCCAGGGATTCAACCCCGTCAATTACAATATCCCCTGTTACATCCCGTGTTGCATAAACAGCCGTAACAGAATACAATTCATCACCATTTGCTACTTTAAGAAAATAATCCTCACCGGAGAATATGCCCATGAGCTCCAACTCTCCTACCTTAAGTCCTGTTTCTTCTTGCACCTCACGCCTGCCCGTTTCCTCCATACTTTCTCCAAGTTCCATTATCCCACCAGGTAGCCCCCACCCGCCGTCTGATCTATGCTGTAGAAGAATTTCATTCTGTTCGTTTAGTATAATCACAACTGCCCCCGGTAAAATAAGCGGTCGATTTCCAACTAATTTACGTAATTCCCTGACATAACCCATTACATTATCTCTCCTTAAATTTTTGCGAATAAAAAAGGATTCGAGATTAGTGCCTCAGAATCCTTTAATATAAGAAATTTATAGTCAACCTCTTACTCGTTGAAAATCCCCTCTAGCGGTTCCCACGGATAAACTTTAGCTTCAAACTTCCCATCAATGACGGCCGGATCATTATCCGCAAAGCGCTTGGCCTCCTCCAAATTATCAACTTCTAAAATAATCAACCCGCCCGTATGATCCATAAAAGGGCCACCTGCGATTAAGATCCCCTTCGCCAAAGCCTCTCTAACATATTCCCTATGCGGAATAAGACCCTGTTTCCAATGTGGTTGCCCTTCTAGCCAAGCAATACCGGTCGTAAAATGAATTACGCATTTCATTTAGCAACGTCCGGATAGACTTCTTTCAAATATTTTACAGTCTCGACAATAAACTCTTTTAACACTTCAACATCTATATCCGCCACTTTATTAACATATACGCACATTTTCCCTGTTGTATGTTTTCCTAATTCCTTTAATAAATTTTCCCGTACCTTCTCATTTGTCGTTAAATATAAGCTAATTTTTGCTTTTCGTGGCGAGAAACCAACTAGCGGCGCATCCCCTTCGTGACCGGATGCATATTTATAATGATAAGAACCGAATCCGATAATACTCGGGCCCCACATCTTTGCCTGCAAACCCGTTGTTTCTGTAAAAATGTCCAACAACTTATAAGCGTCTTCACGTTTTTGGGGGCTATCGACATTCTCAATAAATTCGATAACACTTTTGTCGGTTTCTTTTGTTTTTAATTCGTACTTAGTATAATCTCCCCTTTCTAAAGTTGTTAATTTCATATACTGTTGTCTTCTCCGATTTATCCTAAAAACCTTTTAAACCAATAGAAAACTTTTAGTTTTGATTCAAATGCCACAACTTACTTAAAGGAATTTCATCAGATTCCATATTAAAACTTTCAATTAATAAACGCTCTAAAACATCCTCGATTGCTCCAGTATGAAAAGTAACAATCACATGACAATGCGCTAATGCAACATGGTCTGTCAGCTGTTTCGCAAATTGATCTAAAGGTTCAATATGTTCATCTTTCACCCTGTTTTCCGAATAAACTTTCACAGTTATTAAGTTTGTTCTTAACTCATCCTCACTAATTTCTGTTCCATGAGGTAAGTTCAAATCTTCAGTTTTCGCTTGACGATTTTCATCTAAAATAATCATTCGATAAATATCGTTTCCAAATCGAATATCCCACACTTCTAAATCTTTGGATCTTAGAACCCGCTCAAAGTAATCCATCATCTTATCGCCCTCCCTCAGGTCTTAACTTAATTCTAACCGAACACTAAAAAAAGCCTAGAGAATATTCTCCAGGCTTTCAGTTCAATCCATTATTTTGCTTGCCTAACATCGCCTGAAAAAGTTTATTTGAATACGGATGTGAAAAGGTGAATTTATCATTCACTTTCGAACTTTCATCAATGATTTCTCCGTTTTTCATGACGTAAATTCGGTCACACATATAAGTCACCACTTTTAAATCATGTGCGATGAACAGAATCGCCATGCCGGTTTCTCGGTTAATGTCGATTAATAAATCAATAATTTCTTTTTGAATGAGTCGGTCGAGGTTGGAGACGATTTCGTCGCATATTAATAGTTTTGGGCGAACGAGAATCGATCTGAGCAAGTTCACCCGTTGTCTTTCGCCGCCACTTAGTTCAGAAGGGAGTTTGTTTAAATGCTCTTTTGTCAATTTAACTTTTTCAAGCATGTTCAGGATATATGCACCGCGGTCTTCTTTCATTTTTCGAAGTGGCTCCAGCAAAATTTCTCGAACAGTCCACGATGGATTAAGCGCTACTGATGCGTTTTGGAAAATGAGTTGGCATTCTGTGTAAAAAGCTTTGGACTTTATCGCGGGCTCTTCATTCAAAAATATGGATCCGTTGTCCCGTTTTTCCAACTGCATAATGATTCGCGCTAGCGTACTCTTTCCGCTTCCACTTTCACCGACGAGCCCAACGATTTCGCCATTGCCAACCATTAAATCGACACCCTTGAGAGCCTGTTTCGTATTGCCATGACCTCGATATGTTTTTGAAACATTTTCCACTGTCAGCAATGGCTTCTCCTCGCTTTCTCAGAATCGACTTTCCAACAATCGTATTGTATACCCATTTTTTGGTCGTTCAAATATTTCCGTTACACTGCCAGTTTCGACGACTTTCCCTTTATGCATGACAACCATTTCATCGGAAACTTCCGAAACGATGTCTAAATCATGCGTGATTAAAAGAATGGTCGTCCCATGTTTTTTATTTAGCTCTTTCAATAGCTCGATGAATTCTTTTTGTAAAACTGTGTCGAGGGCCGATGTCGGCTCGTCGGCGATTAGTAACTTCGGTTCGACGTATAGTGCACATGCAATCATGCATCGTTGCAACATCCCGCCCGATAATTCAAATGAGTACTGTTCCATGATTTCTTTTGGTAATCCAAGGTCGTTCAATATTTCGTCCATCTTCTCTTGAAATTCCGCAACGCTGTGTTTCATCTTCCTACCCGAAAACTCGTATAATTGCTTTCCCATTTTTATAGAAGGATTAAAACTATTGGCTGCGTCTTGAAAGATCGTGAATAGCTGAGACCCCCGTATCGTTGACAGTTCTTTATTCGACATCGTTAGCAAATCTTTATCGGCAAACAAGGCTTGTCCCGTCGCTTCTGATCCTGCGGGTAAGATATCTAGCAGTGCGGCAATGGTCATGCTTTTCCCACTGCCGCTTTCGCCAATTATCGATGTTATTCTTCCACGTGGAACAAAAAACGAACTCGCTTCGACAATTCTCTTTCCGTTGATTTCAATTGACAGCTGATTTACTTCAAGCACCAAATCGCCTCCGTTCCGGGTCTTTCAAACCTTCCCCTATGAAGTTAATCGCTAGGATTGTAACAAAAATTAGAATTCCTGGAAACAACCCAATCCACCAAGCGCCAATTAATATATCATTTTGCGCGTAGTACAACATATTTCCCCATGACGGAATAGCTGGTGGAACACCGATGCCGAGAAAGCTTAACGATACCTCAATAAAGATTGCACCGGCGAAGTTAAACAAGGTTACGACAAATATTGCGGAGACACTGTTTCGAAGTAAATGACCGAAAATGATTTTCCAAATCGGCGTGCCGAACATTTTGGCCATTTGAACAAATTCAGCGTCTTTTAACCGCATGAATTCGGAACGGACAATCCGTGCAGTCGTCAGCCAACCGGTTATCCCGATAATTAGCGCCATACTCCACATGCCGCCTTGCATAAATGCTTGAAATGCGAGGATGATGACAAGTGACGGGATTGTAATGAATACTTCTAGAAGCCGCATCATCGTAGTATCGACAAATCCGCCAACATAACCACTAAGTCCACCGTATAACACACCAAGCAGTAGCGAGAATAGTACAGATAAAGTCGCGACCGTAAGCGTGACTTTACCGCCTTCCAACAAACGAGAAAAAACATCACGCCCAAGATGATCCGTGCCTAATAAGTGACCGTCCCCCGGAGATAAATAGACTTCATCAAGATTCATATCGTTCGGTTCATAAGGTGCGAGAATACCAGAAAAAACAGTTGATAATACAATAATTCCAAGGATAATGCTCCAAAAAATAAACATTTTTCGAGATTTCATTTACTGTACGCCCCCTGTTCGAAGCTTGGGGTTCAATGAATACATAATAAGATCGATGATAAAGAGACTAATAACCACGAGCATGCCAATAAAAATAATGCTGCCCATTAGAAGTGGAAAGTCTTTCGTAACGACAGATTTAACCGTTAACTGCCCAAGTCCATTCCATGAAAAAAGGGATTCAACGATAATCGACCCTCCAAAGAATGAAGGAATCGTCATTCCAATATAATTCAAGTATGGAAAGGAAGCATTACGTAATATGCCCTTTCGAATTACCTGTTCCTTTACCCCATTAGCACGTGCGACAGTCGCATAGTATTTACGATTTTCTTCTTTAATGCTTTCTTGCAGAAAACGGGCGTAAATGCCTACATGAGTGACGATAATAACGGTTGCCGGTAAAATGAGATAGCGCAGTTTATCCCAAAAGCCACCTTCGCCTCCAATATCCCCTGTTCCCGATGAAGGAAGCACACCGAGTTTAACAGCGAAAAATGAAATAAATAAAATGCCGAGCCAAAAAGCAGGGATTGAAGACGTTGCGATGCTTATGGTTGATAAACCCCTATCCCAAATAGATCCTGCTTTCATCCCCGCTATTATACCGAGCCAAGTTGAACCGACAATGATGAAAAACATCGTTACGCCAAAAAGCAGCAATGTATTCGGCAACCGTTCCAGCAGAATGGTTGTGACAGGTCGGCCTTCTTTATAGGAAATCCCTAAATTTCCTTTCAACGTTTCAACGAGCCACGAGCCATACTGTGCAGTAAGGGGACGATCAAGTGAAAAAACACGACTGATTCTTTCCTTTTCAGCCGTGTTCAATGTTTGTGCATTGCCACCGTAAAACGCTGTCGCAGGGTCACCTGGCGCGGCATGCATGATAAAAAAAGAAAGGAAGCTGACGACAAGGAGAACACCTAACCCCATCATCATCCGCTTCCCAATCCATTTAACGGTCATTCCACGTCCACTCCTCGACATTCCAAAGGAAACCCGAACCGTGATGGCCAAGAACTCGTTCTTTCACGCCGCCGATATTTTTATTAATGCCATAAACGGCATTTACATAGGCGATGAAGTCATAAGGTGGATCTTCCGCAAGCTCTTCTTGAAACGCCATATATATCTTTCGGCGATTTTCAGGATTCATCTCCAAACGGCCTTGTTCAAGAAGTTTATCAACTTTTGGATTTGAATAACTTCCGTAGTTATAACCCGTGCTCGTCAAACTTGATTCCTCTGAGTGGAATAAAATATGCGTGTGATGGTCGGCGTCATAAGGACTTCCCCAGCCAATCATAAATGCATCTGCATCTTCAATAGTGATAGCGCTCCAATCAAGCGCAGCGACTTTCACATCCGCACCGATTTTCTTAAATCCTTCCGCGACATAGTTTGCCATGTTCACACGCACTGCATCCGAGGCAGGCGAAGTAATCGTAAACGCCAGTTTTTCCCCGTTTTTATAACGGAAACCGTCATTGGTTTCTTTCCAGCCTGCTTCGTCAAGCAACTGTTTAGCTTTTTCGACATTATATTCATACTTCTCGATTTGTTCATTTTTAAAAGCATGTTTTTGAAGCGGTGAATAGGCTTCGGTTCCGAAACCTTTTAAAATACCGTTAACGATTTGGGCACGGTCTGTCGCATAACTAAATGCACGCCTGACATCTGTATCTTTCCAAAGGTCTTTGTTCATATTAAATAAAACAGCACGGTAATCGGCTGAATCGACATCGTAAATCTTAAGACTTTCCACCTTTTCCATTTCTGCTACTTGCACAGGATCCAATAGCGCGATATCAACTTCGCCGGATTTCAACTGCAATGCACGAACATTACTATCTAGAATAAATTTAAAAATCACCTTTTCAATTGATGGTTTTGTTCCATGGAAGTTTTGATAAGCTTTCAGCGTAAGACTGTTTCCACGGTCCCAACTATCGAACATATATGGACCAGCGCCAATAGGTTGGCTATTAAATTCAGCCGTTCGCATCTCTTTTCCTTCGAATGCATGCTTCGGAAGAATCGGCACCGTCAGCTTATCCAGTATCGGCGTGAATTGATGTTTTAGTTTTAACTTGAGTTCGTAATCAGCCAATTTTATTATCGAATCCACTTCCGTAAAGTCCGACTTCAAAAATGATGCATTTTTATCATCCAAAATGCTTTCAATCGTGAAAATCACATCTTCAGCTGTAAGTTCCTCACCGTCGTGAAACTTGATACCTTTTTTTAATTTAATCGTATATAACAGGCCGTCATCTGAGATATCAATTGAATCTGCAATATCAGTAATGGGTTCATTTTTCTCATTAAAACGCATTAATCCGCGAAATAGCAATGCATCGAGATTCGTCTCCTCGAGAATTGGATTCAGTCCGTCAAATTCTGATTCTGATGCATAGACTAGCCTGTTTTCATTTGTTTTAGGGCCACTAGCGTCTTTACTCCCGCAACTTGATAATAATAATAAAATCACTAGAAATATTGTGAATAAGTTCAATTTATTTCTAAACATAATTGCCTCCCAAAATTCAAATTTTCATCTATTTTAATTATAATCTTACCATGCACGCAATGTCTATGAGTTCGCAAATCTCCACAACTTTTTTACTTTCGCTTAGGATAAGATGATCGAAATAGGGGAAAATAATCATTGATCGAAACTATTGTGAATGAGGAGGAATATATGTGAATGGAAAATGGGCTCTTACAGCGCTCGGTGCCGGTGCGGCATACTTGATGAGAAACAAAAACGCACGAGAGAAACTGATGAAACAGGTAGAATCGTTCACAGGCATGTCAATGGGAACGAACAAAAACTCAAGTTCTTCATAAAACATAGCCAACACCTCTGACCATTTTTCGATCAACAAAGAAATCGGCATCCCTTAAACGGGTGCCGATTTTCAATTTTTAATTTTCAACTGGAGTTGTAGCTCGTTGCTCGGAACGACTCACAATATAGATGCTAATCTCATATAGCAACGCCATTGGAATGAGCACAATTATTTGGCTAATGAAATCAGGCGGCGTAATGAGCGCCGAAATAACAGCCAATGATAAGTATGACCATTTTCGTACCTTCTTCATCGAATCCGCTGTTAACAATCCAATTGTCGCTAGAAACATTGCAACGATGGGCAACTCAAATAATAAGCCCAATGGCACCGTCGTCATTAGAAGGAAACTAGCGTATTCCTGGGCAGACACCATGACATTGAAGTTCATCGCCCCCAAGGAAACCAAAAAGTTATAGCTTAGCGGATTCACGACAAAGTAACCAAACGCTATACCGCCCAAAAAGAGTAAAAACATAATTGGTGAATATAAACTTAAGAATTGGCTTTCACGTTCATTCAATCCGGGCTTCACAAATTGCCAGAGGAAATGGCATAAAAAAGGCAAGGCAAGACCCACCGCAAGTGCCGTCGAAATCGACATATAGAATTTTACTACTTCCAAAGGACCGAGAACGATCAACTCATGACCACGTGTCACATAAGGAAACCATAGATTAATGGTCACAAAAACGATGATAAAAAAGAGTAGAAAAGTGAATATGCTTTTAATTAGCTGCTTTCTTAATTCCGTGAGATGACCGACAAGAGAAGAGTCATTCTTAGCGTCACTTTTTCCCTGTTCAGAATGAATTTCATTAACTTCTGTTGTCGCAACTGCTACTTTTTCGATTGGTTTATCCAGCGGGCTCATTATTTTACGATTATGATCACCATATGGGTCCATAATATCACCTGCTTATCATTGATCTGATTTCTTCGGTTCCTTCAATACTGTTTCATCGTCATCTTCCATAATACCCTTTGCCGATTTTTTGAATTCAGAAAGTGTTTTTCCGACTGCGGAACCAACCTCGGGCAATTTTCTCGGCCCGAATAAAATCAGCACAATCACCAAAATAATGATTAAGCCCGGAACACCAATTGCTGCTATTCCACCCATTAGATAAGCCTCCTCTCAACTTCATATTCAAACTAGCGAACCGCCGGCTTTACTGTATTTAATAATTCCTTCCGCAGCTCGATACGCTAGCGCACCCACTGTGCCGGTTGGATTATAACCACCGTTATGCGGAAAGTTTCCTGCGCCAACCACGAACAGATTATCGACTTCCCAATGTTGCAAGTAATTATTTACAACACTGTCGTCGGGACTTGCCCCCATAATTGTCCCACCCGTATTATGTGTCGTTTGGTACGGAACTATGTCATAATCTGAAAGCGGATTTCCAGGTACAGTCGTCTTTGCGCCCATCTCATCCATAATGGCTTTTGCTTTATCCGTTAAATACTTGTGTAAATTACGATCTTGTTCCGTAAAGTTATACGTCAATTGAAGCAACGGCACGCCGTATGCATCTTTATAATCTGGGTCCAGCGACAAGAAGTTTTCCTTATGCGGAATTGACGCACCTTGACCGCCTACACTAAGTGTTCTTGAATAATTATGAATCGATGCTTTCTTAAACTCCGGTCCCCATGCAGGCGTGTCGGGCGGGACTGGATTTGTTTGGATTGGACGGACGCCTGTCTGAGTAATCGACATGCTCGCACCGTGTATGAAATTTAACTCGCTATGATCGTAGTTATCCCCGTTGAGATCATCAATTGTCATTCCAAGAGAACCCGCTCCCATGAACACATTCATCTGTTCATCAAAAAATCCGGTTGCGCCCGGAAGGATTTGATAAGCATAGTTTTTGCCCAGCGTTCCTCTTCCTGTATCGGGGTCGTACATTTCTCCAATGCCTGATACCATGAGAAGCTTTGCATTATTCATGACATAACTTGTCAGTACAACGACATCCGCTGGCTGTATGAATTCTTCACCAGTTTGCGTGTCGATATATCGAACACCTGTCGCTTTACCGCCTTCTTTCAACACCTCTACGACATTACCGTGAAAGCGAACCTGATAATTCCCCGTTTTAAGCGCCGTTGGAATAACCGTAATTTCCGGTGATGTTTTTGCCCCGTATTCGCACCCAAACCGCTCACAAAAACCGCAATATTGGCATGCAGCAATTGTTTGACCGTCGGGATTTTCATAAGTCTCCGACAAGTTAGCTGAAGGCAGCATAAATGGAGTATAACCAAGATTGCTAGTCGCTTTCTCGAACTTTCTTAAAATCGGAGTCTTTTTCATCGGAGGCGTCGGAAAATCATTTGCACGCTTCCCAGCGAACGGATTTTTGTTTTCTCCCGATATGCCGGCTGTTTTTTCAAATTGATCGAAATAAGGCTCCAACTCGTCATATGTAATGCCCCAGTCTTGGAGAAGATAATCAGCAGAAAGTTTGTCTTTTCCGTACTTTTTCTCTGTTTGCGTTTTAATCTCAAAATCATATGGCAGGAAACGCCATGTATGCCCATTCCAATGGGTGCCAGAGCCCCCGAGCCCCTCCCCAAGAAGGAAAGATCCCATTTGGCGCATCGGAAGCGCTCGCATCTTACGATTATTTCTGAATGTGATTGTTTCTTTTGATAGATCCTGCATTAATTCATAACGGATTGCGTAGCGATACTCGTCATGCACCATTAAATAATCCGCTGTACTTCTTTCTTTTCCGCGCTCAATTCCAACAACCTTCATCCCAGCTTTTGCGCACTCAGCACCAATAATACCGCCTAACCATCCTACCCCGACAGTCACTACATCCACTTTATCCAATGTCTTTACCATCTGCATTTCACTCCTTTAATGTTCCATACTGCTAATCGATTTTGGTTCAATTTTCATGTACTTTTCATTTTCAATTTCTTTTATATAGGCCATCTGATGACCCGGGAAACCCTTCATGCGCCATCCAGCCATATTAATATTTCCGTTATAGATTGGATCCGCATATGCTCCTTCAAGCGTGGCTTGTCTTAGTAATTTAAAATAAAATTCTGAAGCGACGCCTTTCATTTCGACTTCATTCTTTTGAAATGCGGTTAGGATTTCATCCATTTGGTTGCCTTCCAGGGATGCAAAACCCGTGTCGAACCTCTTTTTTGCTTCCTCATCCATTTTAGCCAGACCTTGCTTAAAAATCTCCGCACGGGTAAGTCTACTTTGATATCCTTGGGTTGATTCGCCTGCAAAAAATGGCCCTTTCATATACTCTTTCGCGTTGCTTCCGTAATTTCCGGCTAATTGGTTGTCGATGAAGTACGGAACACCAAGTCCGATTGCCCCAGGTCCAAGATCATCTTCCGGGAAAATTCGCTCGACTGCTTCCGACAATACATTGAACTCGTTTACATTTGTAAAGAACATTCGTCCTCGAAATACATCGCCGACATGCTCGCCGCCCGCTTCATTTTTTCCAGTGCCTGCGACATTATCCTTGGTAACGTTATGCGTGATAAGACTTCCAAGTACGCCTCCGCCTACTAGTGCACCAGTTGCAATCCCGGTTGTCTTAAGAAATTCACGTCTCGATAAACCATTATTGTCTTTCGTCATCTTCATTCTCCTTTGCTTAAAATTTCACTCTTAATAAAGCATGCCAATTTTCAACCTTTTTCATACAATATTGAGTTTTTATCTAAACCAAGATTGCTTGTATAATTGAATGGGTATTCTGTATCCTGTGGAGGGGGGGTATTACATGAGAAAATTCATCCTATTATTATTGCTATTAGTAATTGGCGGGTGTTCGGATTCTATTTTGCAACAAAACGAAGTCAATACAATGTCCGCTAAAAAAGTTGCTACAAATCTTGAATCTCCGTGGTCAATTGAAAAGAGTGGCGGTACTATTTTTATTTCAGAACGAAGCGGTACCATCGTCAAAGTTTCTCCTGATGGCAACCAAGTTCGGGAAAACGTAAAGTTGTCTAAACCTTTGTCAAACGCTTCCGAATCAGGGCTATTAGGATTTGTTTTAAAAGAGGATTTCAAACAATCAAGCGAGGCTTATGCTTATTACGTCTATGATCTCGATGGCACGCCTGTGAATCGGATTAGTAGTCTTCAATATGACGGTTCATCTTGGGTTGAAAATGAGATTCTTCTAGACGGGGTCTCTTCTGGTTCCGTTCATCACGGAGGCCGTTTGGCAATTTCCCCTGATGGTGTTCTTTTTGCAACGATTGGGGACGGCGCTAATCCAGAAGCTGCCCAGGATTTAAACTTATTGAACGGTAAGATCTTGTCATACGGTGAAGATGATAAATTCCATATTTTTACGTACGGTCATCGAAATCCACAAGGACTTGCTTGGGATTCACAAGGTGTACTGTACGCATCTGAACATGGACAATCTGCAAATGATGAAATAAATTTGATTATCGAAGGGAATAATTATGGATGGCCAATCATTGAAGGTGATCAAACCGCCGAAGGCATAGAAACACCTATTTTAACTTCTGGCGCCGTAAATACATGGGCACCATCAGGAATGGCTTTCCATAAAAACTTTTTATACGTGGCGTCGCTTCGCGGTCAAGAAATACTTGTTATTAATCCCGAAAATCGTCAAGTTGTTGACACGATCAAAGGTTTTGGCCGCGTTCGTGATGTTTTTTCGGACGACGAATCTTTGTTTTTTATATCGAATAATACCGATGGACGTGGAAATCCTGCGAATGACGATGATGTCTTGTACCAACTAACGATAAATTAAATCTATTGCAAAAAAGGTAATCCATGGCGGACTACCTTTTTCATCTTTTCTTATGTGGTCTGCTTCTAAATTCTTTCATAATGATCATTTTCAAATCCGAGGATTGGTATTCGATCATCTTTAATTTCAAGAGCAGTATACGGAATCTCAATTATGTATTCTGATTTACCATAGGGACGAACCGGTAATTTGTCTTTAACAAATGGATTATTCGTCACGAGCGAAACCATCCCAGTGCTTTTATTATAGGCTTCTACCGAAAACCGATGCCCTTTAATCATTGCAAATGGAAAAACTTCATAAGCAAGCTCCAATTCGCCAATGTCAATAGTCTTCATGAATTTCCCGTCACCGTTTTGCATCTTTATGAATCCATTTTTCAAATCTTCGGGATCATTAGACTTTAAGTAATACCGTCCCTGGTATGAGACAAGTTCATATTCCTTACCATTTGATAGGGCAAAGCGTCCTTTCTTTAACACGATAACCCCTCCCATACTTTTCATATCCTTGGTTATAAGTATACATAGATAGCAGTATAAAAGATACATCTATTTTGTTTCATTTTTCAATCAACTCACCAGGTATTACCTACTATTGTTTATATCTTTTTAGATGCGGGTATACAATAAACACATTACAAAGGAGGGCTTTTCAATGACAGACAAAGGATTTTCGGACAAATTAAAAGGTGCAGGGAATAAAGCCAAAGGCGAAGTAAAAGATGAATTTGGTAAAGCAACGGATAACGCGAAGTTACAAGCCGAAGGTAAATTTGACAAGGCTAAAGGTGAAGTGCAAGAAAAAATTGGAGAAACAAAAGATAAGTTTTCTAATCGAGATCGTTAAAAACAGTGAAAGAGCTATTTCTCATTGAGAAGTAGCTCTTTCTTTTACATGTTTTACAGATTCTCTGTGTTCATGCGGGGAGTGGTTCCTTCACTATGGAGTAATTGTTCATCGTTCCCTCGACCATCCAGCACTTCTCCACTTTCGGTAATATCCGCGCTACTATCTCCTTCGGTCGTATCATTACCAAAAGCGGTATCAACAAACATCGCAATTCCACCATTTTCAACTTCATCAAAGTAATGCTGCGCTTCTTGATCTGAAAATCCCATTGAATTGAAAGCATTGAAAACGGATTCTTCAAATCCCAAAAACGTATTAAAACCTTTTCTCCAATCCTCTCCGTACGATCCGGTTAAATCCATCTTTGTCTGGCCCTCAAGCATTGAAATATTATCTTGTTCACATGAAAATACATGGATACTATCTTCTTCATAGCCGTTCGCTTTCATCTCCGTTAGTTTATAAAGGACAGTATCGATTGAATGGAATATCCCGATAAACTTCCTATGTAACATCGTCACAACCACTCCTCCTAATGACTATTGTTTCTATTATTTTACCCCTTAAAAGATTATTGGAAACATGTTGTAGGTTTTGCATGTTTAGCCTTGCCAATAAGCGTGAATCATATAAGTAAGGAGGATGACTTGTATGACAAAAAAGAAACCCTTTACTGAACGTGACCGAAAAGATGCAGATGGCTCGTTTATGGACAATCCAGAACACCTAAAAACAGATAAAGAGAGCATTTACGATATGCACGAAGATATGAAGTTCGTTGACGCGATTCCATTAGAAGATGCGCGAATGGAGTGGCAAGAGGAAGAAGCTCACCGGGATACAAAAAGTAATTCTTCTAGTGAAGAAATGTCACCCGGATCTGAAAAAGATGATCGCTAATCAAAAAACTACAACCCACTTAGAATTATGGGTTGTAGTTTTTCAATTGAAAAAGCTTTAAAATAGATGAACAAAATTCGAGAATAGCCCGGATGAAGCTCCCAGAATAAGCATCAGAATAACAATGAGAATCCATAACACCAATACAATTCCAAGGATAATTAAATACGCGCGCGCAAAGTTCCGCCGCTCACTCAGCGCATCAAAAGCCCAGATGAATAGCATAATAAGATTGACAAGTGGAATGGCTAGTAATATGAATGTAATAATCCAACTTCCGATGGACATTTGAGGGGCAATTTGCTTTGACACACGTGTATTGTTGACCTGCTCGACCGCTTCCATAACCTACACCCCCAATCAAGTAAACTAAAGTTCCTTTCACAACCATAACAACTGAAGGTTAAGAATTGGTATAGATTAGAATATTTTAGACAGTCGTTTTGGCTGCGTTCCTATTAGACATCCTGACGCCAATGAATCCCAAGATTAAAACGGTAATAACGGAGACACAAATACTCCACCAAAATAGTAAAGACAAGCGGAATCCATAATAATTTAAAGTTTCTCGTCTGCTATAGACATTCTTTTTTCAGCAAGATTTTCAAATTCAATAAGGATTCTTGATTTTTCATAGCGTGTACGGACGTCTTCGAGCGAGCCCTGTTCAACAAGTGTTCCTTGGCGTAAAAACAGAAATTGGTCAGTCATCTCTTCCGCGTCATTTAGTATATGTGTGGAATAGAGAATTGTTGTTTCTGCTTGCAGTTCCAAGAGTAGATTTATGCTCGATAGCTATCACCACTGTTCTAGAGGAAGTATAACAAACTGTGGTGATTTATTTTAAAACCTATCATTATTTTAAAGAAAACAAAATTCCCAATTTCCCCCACCCCTTTGGGAAGTGACTACAAGCGCTATGGTTGGTAAATGATGAGATTCAAAACATCCAGTAAGTCATTGTTTATATTTCGTGGTATACTGTCATGATGGAACAGGAGGTTTTTCAAATGAAACAATGGATGTATCCGTTTATGATTATCTTTGCGGCGAGCTCTTACGGGATTCTTTCAACAATTATTAAGCTAGCCATTCATGATGGATTTACGGCATCTGAGGCGGTAACTAGTCAATACTTTACGGGTTTTATTCTAGCGGCCCTAATCTATATAATAGTAAATCGTTCAATCCCTAAATTTAGCGGTGGCATGACATTACTTCTCGCTGGATTATTTACTGCGACGACTGGGACCGTTTACGGACAAGCCGTCACGTATATGCCTGCATCGATTGCAGTCGTCATGCTCTTTCAATTCACTTGGATTGGCATGTTATTGGATTGCATCGTGAGTCGCCGTTTACCGAAAAGAATTGAAGTCATTTCACTTGTTCTGCTATTCGGTGGAACGATTTTTGCAGCAGGCGTCATAGATGCAGATATTAGTGGGATTCCATGGCAAGGTTGGGCGTGGGGGATGGCATCTGCGTTAAGTTTTTCACTATTCGTTTTGATCAATCAAAAACAAGTGAAGGGCATGGATACAACAACGCGCTTATTATTTACATCATTTTTTGCAGCGGTCGCAATCTTCTTCTTCCAATCACCTGAAATTGTTTGGAATGGAACACTAATTGGCAGTGGACTCTGGATTTACGGCCTGATCTTAGGTGTATTCGGAATTGTTATTCCTATTTACTTATTCTCAATCGCCGTTCCGAAAGTCGGAACAGCCACTGCATCGATATTGAGCGCAGCGGAACTACCAGTTGCTGTGACAGTTTCAGTCATATTATTGAGCGAACCATTGAGTTTCCTTCAAGTTATTGGGATTATCATTATTCTAATCGGGATGACATTGCCCACATTTATTCATAGACGTAAAAGAAATAAGATTGTAGGTGAACGAAGTGGTAGTTATTAGAAATTCAACCCCAGCGGATGCAGAAAAAGTAGTACCGCTGATCATCGATGCGATTGGTGATATCGCTGAGCGGATGACGGGCGAAGCTGAACCTTTAGCCATCGAACAAAGTTTATGTGAACTATTTAGACGCGATGACAATCCACATTCCTATCTATATACGTATGTTGCGGAAATCGACGGCAATATTGCAGGAACAATGGTGTTGTATTCGGGAGAAATCGCACCCCAACTCGACAGGAACTTGAGTAAATGGCTAAGCGAAAAAGGTGCTAAGGTTTCAGAGATTGACCCTGAATCACTTCCTGACGAACTATATGTCAATACAATTTGTGTCGATCCGAACTTTCGTGGAAAAGGGATTGGTTCACAATTGCTCACATTTGCCGAAGACATTGCCAAGCAGGAAAACATTGCAAAACTATCTTTAAACGTAGAAACGGAAAAAGAAGCAGCTATCCGACTGTATAAGCGAAGTGGCTATGAAATCGTCTCGCCATGGACAATTATCGGTGAACCGTTTCATCATATGGTGAAGATTGTTCAATAAAAAAACCACACAAATGTGTGGTTTTTTTACTTGTCATTCCTCTTTATCACTTAGCTCCTTCACAAAATAAACAAAGCGCTCCATTACTTCATCCAAAAACTGTAGCGTTACTTCATGTTTAAGTTCACCGTTTTCAAATTTCTTATTGGCAAACCCAATCAGGATTTCATTTCCCGCGGGAGGCAATGTTTTGGCTTCCACACTTAATAGCACTTGTCTCAAATGCAATTGCGCTCGAACGGTTCCGAGCCCGCCTTGAGTGACCCCCATCGGAATTACCGGCTTCCCTGCAATCGGCTTTTCCATCCTAGATAACCATTCCAACGCATTTTTTAAAACACCAGAAGTGGACCAATTATATTCGGGTGTACTTATAAGTACCGCATCCGCTTTTTCGATTGCCTTCTTAAATTGTTCGACTTCCCTGGGCGGAGCGACTTCAGTATCCTCATTGTAATAAGGCAGAATACCAATATCCGCAATATCAAGATCAAAGAGCGTGCTATATCTTTCTTTAATCGTCTTCACCAACTGCATATTGAATGAATCTTTTCGCAGGCTTCCAACAAGTGCTACAATCTTCATAACCTATCTCCTTTTTCACCCGATTTAACATCAGTATGTACAATAATTCATTGGTGTAGTAAAAATAATATTTATTACCGAAAACTTTTCAGGCTTTCCAAGGGTATATATAGTAAGAGCAACAAAGTTCGGTTGTTCCGAAAGGAGTGCGTATCGCATGGAAAAAGACGAATGGATTGTCATGATAAAAAAAGGCGACAAGGAATCATTCCGCCATTTTTATAACGCATATTCGGAATCTGCCATCCGTATAGCCACCGCCATTACACGCAATCGCGAAATGGCTAAAGATGCTGTACAAGAGACTTTCATACGCGTCTATCGTCAGATCAGAAGCTATAATTCGAAATTGCCATTCGATCCCTGGTTTTATCGGATATTGACCAATGAATGTCTGCGGTTGTTGAAGAAAGAGTCACCTCTTTCAAAATACGAACATCCAGACTTAGAAAATAATCCGGCATTGTCGGAAGAATCCTTTGATCATCTATCCGATTTATACGCCATAATCCAATCGCTAGATGATGCACACCGAATCCCACTCATCTTAAAATATATTAAAGGATTCAGTGAAAAAGAAATCGCAGAGATTCTTTCGTTGAATCAAAACACAGTAAAATCACGGCTGTTTAAGGGCAGGAAACGACTAAAAGAACAGTTGAACCCAACCGGAAAGGAGGACTCGATGCAATGAGCGATTTTGAAAAGCGAGTAAAAGATGAACTCCATAAACGGACTGCAGAAGAGTCACACGGATTGCAGGATGAAATATGGAATGAGCTTGAACAGGAATTATTTAATGAAGATAGAGGAGACGTGCAGAAATTGAAAAAGAAAGGTCGTATTATTTCAGTGATCGGCCTCATTGCAGCTGGCCTTCTGATTGCATTTAGTTTGCAAACTGACACGGGTAGCGCATTTATCCAAAGCGTGAAAGATATGTTCGTACCCGAAAAAGAAATTACGCAAGGGATTGAAGGGCAAGACGAAGAAACCGAAGTCCATTTAAAGGAAGGCATAGATTCCAAGTACATTATCTATATCGACGAAACCCGCTATAAGATGGTAAAAGGTGAAAATTCGGATGTGATTACGACAATCGATCCTCTTCCAGAAGATTTTCCAGAAGTTAAAATGGAAATTACACAACTGTCAGATGAAAAACCGGAAGACCTTGTTGAGAAAATCGAAGCCGAATTGAAAGTAGATTTTCCTGAACTACGGGAAATTGAACATGTAACCGAACCAGTCGAGGGCTATTTACTCCACGGCATAAACGGCAGTGAATGGGACTCAAATGTTGTTCATTTGTATGTGATTAGCAACGGAAACGAAGGAAGTTATGTTATTAGGGAAGACTATTTCCTTGAGGCAGCGGAAGGTCACGGCGCTAGGTTCCACTATATGCTAGAGAGCTTTGAGATTGTGGAAGAAAACTGAATGAGTTTTGCCGGATTCCCCATTGTAGGGTCCGGCATTTTTTAAGAATAATGCTGGAAAGTTAATTACTATAATTTAAGAATAACTAGGAGAAGTTAATGGGGATGACCATTATCAGGAAAGTAATTCCCTATCTTTTATTCACGGAGATCTTATTCATTTTAGTTGGCGGCATCTTAATATTATCCTACTACAAAGATGACCTTCTTCTATATTTTTTCTCGGTATTATTCTAATCATTTTGTTCTTAATCTATGGCAAAGTAGCTAATGGGAACAAGTCTTTAGAAAACAGAATATCCGATAAAAACACAATTTTTTCTTTGTTTATTATTTTATTTATTGACCCCGACTGGCCTTTTAGACTCGCATTAATAAGTATTCGCAGCAACTTGAAGTGCACCATAGCCTGTATTCACTTGAATTTCCTTCATTCGCAGTGTCAGCACAAGGTAGGGTGACTCTTTTAATTGTATCTCTAAGTAGCTTTAGGTCCGTCTTAATGTCCACAATACTACCAGTATCCGTTCCTACATAGACAACAGTGTAGTCTTTGGTAATTGTGTTTTGAACAGTAAACGCATCAAGTCCGGTTTCCGAGTCTTTAATTACGTTGATTACCTCAAATTTCTTTCCATTGACAGGAATGAATCTAGATTCGACTACAATTCTATATGCATGAAACCCTGCAAGCTCAACTAGATCAATATCATTCAACTGCTGATTATTTTAAGACTTTTCATTATCTTTTTGGACCATCGCTATCAACTCTCATTCCTTAATAATTAATTCAGGATTTCCCCGTTTAATTGAGTTTTCTTTACTACCTCTCCCCGACGTTTTGTCAATAAGGTTATCATGCATATAAATAGCATATTTAGCCCTTGGAAGCCCTTCTATATTTTCAATATCTAAGGCAATTTGGTCAATTAACTCTTCATCAGGTTCCATATCGTCCCCTGACATAAATAATTCGATTGCAACAATAAATTCCTCTGGATCATAAGATAAGTTCTTCTCGAATGTCTGCAAATCCTCTTTACTTATGTCTGGATTCTCTAGATATGCATCAAGTATCATTTGGAATGGGTCTGTAATTGCGCTAAGACGATAATATGATGTAGCATAATTATTCGCTCCCACATTCGCTAACGCTTCCCCCCTATTACCCGTGATTGGATATTTATTTACAATCCTCTTTAAATAATCATCTAGCACAGCAAATTCTTTATCAAAAATCATCGCAAACAAACCCGTAACAATTGCCTGTTCGATTTCACCTTCTAAAGACCAAACGCCATCAGTCTCAACCGTTTCATTCTCTCCATCTACAGGAATAATTGCCAACGTATAAAAATGAGGTTCCCCAACTGATTCTACAAAAACGGAAGCTGCGTCTGCAGTTCCGACGATGTTATGAACTTTAATGTCAGTCTTGTAGTTTTCTTTAAAAAACTTCTTAACTGCCTGTTCCACTTCATCTCTATGGCTTTCTGCAATGGCATCCGTGCCGTTATCGGGTGCTAATGTAAATCCTTCGCCAATGTATTCTTGAACAGGCACAAAATTCTCTTCCCGATATGCTTCCCCTACTTTTTTTAGTCTTTCCTTTTCTTTTTCCGAAATTCTAATTTCCTTTGCACCGTTTTTCCCGTCAACCAACTTATAATCTTGTTCCTCTTCTGCGGAATTCAAAATTGAACAACCCCCTAGTATCAATGAAGTGCAAAGCGTCAATACCGCAAGTCCCTTTAGATGGCTCATAAAAATCCTCCAATGGATTATTCTTTACTCACTATATTAGTACAAATGGATAGTATTGGCATTTATTCAACGAAAAAACTCTTTTAAACGTGCAAAATAGGTAGAATAGTTAGACGGCAGGCACAGGATTAGTTATTAGTAACTAGTGCAGAAATCTTCAAGCGATAAGGTATTTACAAATGAAACAGACTTGGAATTAACCATTCTAGGTACCTCATGCTTTCTATTTCTACGATCCCGAAATCAATCTTCCATACCAGCTATCCTTTTCAACACCGAACATTAACCTAAATTCCTCGGAATATTTATAAAGATAATAACTTCTAATCAAATTTCCGAACATATAGAGTAAAACAAAACTAATTCCGCACACAATGAGCGGCATGAAATCAATCATTGCACCAATCATTCTCGTTTCAAAGTCACTGTTAGTTGATCCGAAGGCCGCATTAATTCCCCATATTCCAACTAACAATCCAATTATCATCTTTTGATTAGCACTCGCCCACTCTACTAGTAAAGATCTTTTTTTCTTAGTCCCATAAACCATTTCCATTCCGTTGCGGTAGATTTTATTGATCACAAATGTGAGCGTTGCTATAAAAATCACATTGTAAATAATCCGAAGGGAAAAGTTATAAACAATTAATTGACTAAGTTTGAAAGCGTAAAGAACAAAGAAGAAAGTTAAGGTCGTAAGTGTAATATTTATAACAAAATAACTTTTTATATTATTTTTTCGTCTATAGCCTAAAGATGTAAGGAAACCAATGATTAGAAATATAGCTATGGCGTGAATATACCAAATGCTCGATGCTATATCTCTGAATTCATTATTAACGTCTAACGGAACAGCCGGCTCTTCAAAATCACCCGACAAGAACCAGCCAAAAGCAAATAATACATACATGCTGCCAATAAAAAATCCGCCTGATAATAGTACCCTACCAAAATTCGAGTTTTGCACCTCTTTATAAGCAATCGTTGCAAAGTTTTCACTGATCGCATCTTTAACTTGCGAAAATGAACCGTTTAAAATTTTCATGTCAATCAATCCCCCTGCAATTGAATTCTTTACCGATAAACAGGGATATGCCCACCTAATTTCGAGTGAAATCCAAATTCAAGGTAACATATCCCCAGTTTGAATACTGAAATCAGGGTTTTCCGTGTCGATTCCATTAATTTCTTTATAGACATCATTATTATCCAGCGTGATGCCTTCTTCTTCATCCATTTTTAATACTTGAAGCGTTAATGGTTGCGGACCTTTCTTTTCTACCTTAGATTCAGCCTCTGCGTCTCTTAAAGTGTTGCATCCTGTTAAGACGAGCATTGCTAGAATCACTATAATCATCGTCTCTGTCAATTTCCTAAATTAACTCTGTCATTTCTTAATTTATGTATTTTTTCCTGCCCTACTATTAGCGCCATTATATCTAGCTTTTTGGCTTTCCTTGCTTTAAGGCTTCAATCTTTTTAAACAAATCAAATATATGTTCTGAAATCTCTTCTTGATGCAATGAAATAATAGGAGAAAATTGTGTATTGTATTTTTCCATAGCCTCTTCTTTAAGATTGACTTCTAAATATTCCCTACTTGGTCGATTAATTTCTCCGATATCCTTCCAAGAGTACGCGGCATTATCCGTTCTGAGCTTATCATCTGAAAGCACTATAATTGGAACATTTCTTAAGTGATTATGAAGATGAAAGTACATTTGTAATAAGTAATGAATGATGGGAAAAACTGTTAATAGGAGGAAAAAAGCCTGTGTAATTGTCGGATTAAGTGGATCCCATGAAAATATTATCAAGACAAACCAAGGAAGATAGGACCATCCCCAAATCGTAATGGCGATACCCGCCAAATCAATAATCCAGGAAGTTGCTATTCTATTAACAACCACGTCATTCTTTTCAGGGATGTATGAAAGGAGTTTGTTGCGAAAACCTGAACCAAATACTCGCATGATATACATATTAATAACTCCTACGGAAAACCAAATGAAAGTTAACCACCTAACATTACATTCCTTTAAAACTGAACAGTTGTAACCTATGTATCTTTCCCTTTATCACTCACTCCTTAAGATTAAAGTTTTTCACAGAAAACGAGGGATATCTAAAAACGCAATACATCGCAATAATAAATTCACAAGCGCCGATTAGCAGGCCCAGATACACTACAGTGACTATAAACACACCAAAAACAAGTTCGTAATCCCCTAGTATACCGTTTTTGATGACCAGAGTTGTTAGTGAGGTTAATAGAAAGATTACTGGAAATAATATGAGATGCTTCGAACCTTTTTTCACATTTGACTTTCTTCCATGCCCATTTTTCGGTCTTAAGCTGTTGATCCATTTAACTAAAACAACTATATGTAGTATCAATCCACTAACTAAAATAATAAGAATAAACGGCAAGTATAAATGATAATTACCTTCATCTTTACTGAACATTAAGAACGTAAGATAAGGATCCAATGCTGCCTTATACGTGAAAATCACCATACCAACACTCAACAGCTTTTGGCTAAAAGCGTTATTCCACCAACAAAGTAAGAGTACAAGCAAATGGATACCGAATAAAACCGCTTCAGCGTAGTAAATCCTATGCCAACCAGTAGACAGTGTATCCCAGCCGACTGTATTCGCATTGGCTACAGCTAATGACACCCCTACAAAAAAAGCCGACATAAAAAAAAGACCAATAAGATAGCTCCTCATCCCAGACATCGTCAATCTACCATCTATTAATTCTCCTTTGATGGCGGAAAAACTTTCTTCCGTTAATTTACCCATTAATTTCACCTCGATTATGAGTGATGCTAACTAATTCCATCTATTACTGCTTAAACAAGACAGGGATATGTTGAACCTAATTTTGAAATCCAAAATTCAGGTAACATATCCCCTCCAACTATCTTTTAATATCCCATTTATGTATATTTCTTCTCAATTACTTATGCGTTCATATAAGGCTTTTTGTTTCTACTGCTTGTAAAACGTTAGAAAGGTTTTTCTTATGCCAACCCGCACCTATCATTATTTTATTTGACCTCGTTTTTATCAGGCATTAGAACAAAAATCCCCGCAATAATAAATAATATGCTAATAAAAAATTGAAATATAATGGTCGTTATGCCCATGACTAAAAGGATTATCCCCTGTAACTTCGTTGCTTTCTTCTTGATTCTAATACTTAAAAGGATTGCTATAATTGCAAAAGCAAATTGGAATACAGCGCCGACTCCCCAGATGAGAAGCAGTACGGAATCAGACTCACCCATTAACAACATCCAAATTAAACCAAATAAAGTCCACAGTATTGATATGACGCCACCAATTAAGGCAAGTATACTTGCAACCTTACTATTTCTTTCCACTTTTCAACCTCCAAGCTACCAAAACGTTAGCTATTAATTAGGTATATAAATAAAATAACTAGCAACATCGCAAAAAAGAAAAATATGTATATTCCGCTAATTGCTAAAGATATCCATAACAATTCTTTTTTTCTTTTCGTTTTAAAAAGCCCTACCATAGACAAAATAAAGCTAGTGAAAAATATGACACTAGCTACTCCAACCAATACGAGATTCATTTCGTAAAGAATAAAAGGAAGGAAAAGATATACCACAACATTAACTACCAACAAAATATAACTTAAAGCATCATATCTTTTTAAAAAATCTTGCATACTTTTCCACCTCTATATTATTTTATTCGGGGCTATTCTCTCTTACTTCGTCCACTCTTTTTGCAAAGTCATTTCTCCAAATCTTGAACTTCTCTTCGAATTCTGACTCTGTTCGATTTACATAACCACGGAATTTAACTATCTCAATATCAGTTGCATCAAATAATTTATATCCGTCTTTCGACAATCCTATTGGTAGTAATACGGCACCATAGTCCTTGAAGTTATTTTCATCGAATAAAATTCCCCTACTAATTATCATATAAACTAAATCCAGAACTAAAGTAACATAACCCTGCCTAGCTAACTATTATTGTCTTGATCCAACGTCATTACATAAAATATCGAGAAAAGTAATGAATGATGGGCAAAAGTGTCCATAGAAGGAAAAATGCCTGTGTAATTGTCGGATTAAAGGGATTCCATGAAAATATAATCGTGACAAACCAAGGAAGATAGGACCATCCCCAAATCGTAGCGGCGATACCCGCCAAATCAATAACCCAAGAAGTTGCTATTCTATTAATAACAACGTCATTCTTTTTAGGGATGTATGTAAGCAGTTTATTGCGAAAACCTGAACCAAATATTCGCATGATATACATATTAATAATCCCTATGGTGAACCATATGAACGGATCTAGAAAAATAAATCGCAGCATATGGTTACCAGGATCATCGATTGTAGGAATGAGCTTAAAATAAACAAAGAATGCCAACAAACCAGCTTTAGCGATGATTTGTTCAGGGATGATAACGTTTATCCCCACTTTTCTTAAGTAATCATTAATGATTTAATATGTCGTAAATTTCTTTTCTTACATTTTCCAATGGTTCGTTAAGTCGAATTCTTTCGTCATAGTCATTAGACCAAATGAAAAAGTCTGATAACCCGCCTCTTGGTGGAAACAGGGATTCGTGCATTTTTCTTACTTCACTAATATACTTCTCTTCAATTTCAACAGAAGGAAGATTGATTAAAAAATCAAGTATCTGCTTTACTTGTCGAATTTGTATATCAATTTCACCCCTTCCATACTTTTCAAGTATTTCAAGTAAATTTAAATACAACCTTTTTAAATCCTCAAATTTATTCGCCATCCAAATCACTCCTATTTCAATGGTATTTCCTCTAAAACCTCTAATCCTTTTATTTTCCAAGGTTCATGTACAAATGTTTGATTAATATCCATTCCACCCGAGAATGCTCCCCCTTGAAATCCAACAGGCCCCTCATATATCGTCGTCCCTTTAGGTATTTTTATCTTATAAGTCGCATTAAGCGGCGAAGTGCCCGTCAGCACTCCCGTTTTTGGATCAACCCATTGGGATTTAACCGCTAAATCAATACGAACCTTCGCTACTGATTCTGCCCGATCATTTGTAAACCACTGTCCAAGTGCATTTTTTTCTTTACCCGCAATAGTCAAACCTCCACTCTCTCCAGCGCGATACAGAATTAGATCTTCTTGCAATTCTTTAGCATTATATTTACCACCATAAAAATTATTTATTGGTTTGCTATCTAGCTTAGCTAAAGGTCCGGGATTTTCAATCATATTATATTCGTATTTAAGTGTATCTTTATACTTTGATCCGGCACCTCCAACAGTCCCAACACCCTTACCACCAACATTAAGGCCCTCAATCTTGCTTAACCTATCCTTCATGGCATTCCCATAGAAATGCGTATTCTCTGCGGGAATATGCACAGTACCGAGTTGGTCTGTCGCCAATCCCATTTGTCGGCTTGGGAGAATGTTTTTGGCTGCGGTTATAGTGGTGTCTGCTAGTTTTCCAGCTTCTACTCCACGTTTTAACAATTGGATTTGCACTTCTTTGGATGTATCTTTTACCGCTGCTCCCGCACTTTTCAACCGTGTAGTCGCTTGTTTCCCCGCAGTTACGACCATGTCATCCACATGTTTCAGGCTAGTTTGGAGACTGGCTTTCACACTGGACTTTACCCCCAGCTGTCCAAGGTCTCCACCTAGGTTGGCGGTTCTAACTGCACCACTAAATCGTTTAATTCCCACAGCCCCGGGAACGAGATCTAACGGACTGAGCGCACCCCTTAACCAACGTTCTGTTGTTCCTAACTCTCGACCAGATACCCAGTCTTCCCCGGATATGGCGGATTTCAATTCTAATGAACCATACACTGCGCCCAAAGCCAATCCAGCTGGCGGACAAACGATTGCGACGCCTACAATGACTACGAGTGCCGCAATATTTACCCAAAACTCTTTGTTTTCTTGTTGATTTCGAATCGATTCATAACCAAAAGCTCGCGTGTTTAATATTCCCATTTGGTATTCTTCTCGCGTGATATCCTGATCAGCATTCAGTTGTTTCCACGCTTCGAATTCCAATTTCATCTGTTCTGCGTAGAAACTATCTCCGCTAAACAAATCATCCAAACCAACCTCTGTTTTGAGTACTTCCGTTGATTCATACGAGCCGGGAAGATGTACGATTCTTGTAACACCAATTCGATTTTTTGTCTTGTAATTCGAAATGGATAATTGCTGCACTTCTGCCACGAATGCGTCAATATCTTCATAGAACGGCTGATCAATTGTCCGGTCAACGATATCGCCGACCTTCCCAGTAAACCTATGTAGGACTTTAAAGTCTTCAAACAAATTTTGATAGGTGTTTTTCCTGTCCGTATGTTTAAATGAGATGACGCCGTCACTATCATATCTTTCGACCGCCGATTCAGCGTCTTCTAGATTGGAACTAATGTCTTTTAAATCGTCAATCATACCTTTTCCATACACACCTAGCCCAATAAGGTTACCGATACCTGATTTCATCTTTTCCCAGTCTGCCGGGACATATTTTACATCCATTACATCACAGCTCCAGTTTCGCGATGATTTGTTCGGTGATGATGGCGTTTGCGCCACTCACCGTAGGTACTACTCTGAGTAGGTCTAACCAAAAAACATAAGCTAGATGTAAACCTGGATATTTCCCTGTTATTTTGATCCAGTGGTATATCCCGCTAGCTCATCTCCATTAAAAAAGATGTTCAACGCACTAGTTCTATCATCCTTCAAAAGATCGTAAGTCCACTGATTACCCTTTTCTTCTAATGGCTCACCAAACAACTCAATAACTTCGTCTTTCGTCATCCCATCTTCCAATGCATTGAACTTTTCCTCTGTAACTACGCCTTCTTTATTGCTACAGGCCACAATGGCGAGTGATAAAGCAATTAACATAAGGGAAATTAGTACTTTCTTCATTTTGTAGGCATCTCCTTTTGAAATTTACGAACTATAATTACTCGACCTCTAATTTAAACCATCTTTTAGTTGAATAGACGACCGTCACTACGGCTCCTATTAAACCAATTATAGTAATGACGGGTGTAATCATTGTACCGAATAACATCGCTAGTAGAGAGACGATGTAAAGAAGTACAGCATTATTGTTAATTTTAATATTAACTGTACTCCCTCGTTCTACTTGCCTATCTTCGCTACCAAAAATCAATTGTTTTGCTTTCATCGTTACTTGTTCCGCATCTGAAGTAATGGTATATTCCTCATTATTTTTCAATTTCTTCACTAGTTGATTATCCACCTCTAAGGCTACTTTGGTAGTTCCCCCCATCATTCCTGTCGATCTCTTTACACGTATACTCATTTTGCTCCCCCTTTGTATTTTCTGTAGTAATAACAAATTTCCCAACAATTTCAATTTCCAAGTATAAAGGCATTAAAACAAAGACTCTAACACCTTAATTTTAATGCCTGTATTCAAAAAGTTATTTCCAACCATTAAACTCTAGAAATTTATCTGGTATTCTTAATTCGATTTGCTGTTCGAGTTCTTTTAAAAATACATCCAAATCCGCCTTATCGTACCACTCTTGGCTATTTTCCAAACTAATTCCTACGTCACCATTGATAATTGAACAGCCGAATGCCCCTCTATTATAATTTAGAATAATATTGAAGTAGTTATACAATGTAAATTGCATACTAAACATCGTATAAGAAGTATCCGTTTGTCCGAAGACTGAAAAACTTCCTACTCTATCCTGAAAATGTCCTTTAAGTGCATTTTTGACCTCATCTTTTATTATTTCGAACCCCTTACTTTGCAATCGAAAGTATCCTTTAGTGTCAACAGTAAACATTCTTGGTTTGTGATTAACAATGTTTCAACAATCCTAAGAACTAAAATATAAAAAAGTAAATAAATCCCAACAATCCCATACTATTTGTTGCGGCTTTGTTGGTTCTTTCCTAAAAATCTATATACGATTTCTTTTAATAAATCGAACTACCTAATTGACTTATAAAATACAATGAACCATATAATCAAATAATCGAAAAAAATAAATGAATATCCACCAAGATAATACCTACAAAAATAAGTTTGGATTTTTTGCTATTAACCTATTTAATGATTCTACTCTTGAAATGAAATTATCTAATGCTTCTTCTTGAGTTTTAAACTTCTTAATCCCCGCTGGAGTTCCACGCTCCGATGTCGCAAACACTTCGTAATCAGATCCATTTTTTATAATTCCAACATTATTCGGCTCATAATTTGGTGCTTCAAAAAGTTTATAATTTGTTAGTCCTTTTTCAACAAGAATTCTTTTCACTTCTTCGTATTTCATTGAATGTCCTCCTAAAGTGATTTTAATAACCCCAGACCCTCTAACATACTTGTTGGTAAAGGTAATTGATATTGAATTCCTCCACCTACAGCACCGAACCCTGGTGCAATTTCTCCTTTTTGTATCTTCAGGTCATCGAATGATAAACCCCAAAAATTCATATAGTCATCAATGTCATTCCGAAGTTCAATCCTCGGACTCGCATCATAATAACTTTTTATGTTGCTAAAATCTCCTGTAATTTCATATTGATGGTATTTAGAAGCGTCTTCTATATATGGCAAGGAGCGCTGGTCATATGAAAATGGAGTACCACCATCAACTGGTGAGGTAAATCTGCCATCAGATGGACCATATCTATCAATAACTTCCCCAACTTTTGGAACGTATGAATCCTTAATTGGTTCACTTAATTTATCTAGTTTAAACCCGTCGTTAGGCACTTGAGACCAATCTATTTTACCATCAGATGTTAAAACTCTCGAATCCTTCGGAACTTGTACTTCGACAGGCCATTTTCCTGTTTTTACATATTCATCTGCTAATTTAGCGTCAATATTCTTTAAATAGTTATGCAAGTCCGTACTAGAGCATTTTGTTTGTTTCAACAGATCATCCAAATGCCTCCCAGTTCCGCTTCCTACCTTACCATCAACATTCAAGCCCTCAATCTTGCGTAACTTATCCTTTATGGCATTCTCCAAGAAATGCGTGTTCTCAGCGGGAATATGCACGGTACCGAGTTGGTCTGTTGCTAGTCCCATTTGGCGGTTCGGGAAAATGTTTTTGACAGCGGTTACGCTGGTATCTGCTAGTTTTCCAGCATCTACCCCACGTTTTAACAATTGGACTTGCACTTCTTTGGATGTATCTTTTATCGCTGCTCCCGCACTTTTCAAACGTGTAGTCGCTTGTTTCCCCGCAGTTACGACCATGTCATCCACATGTTTCAGGCTAGTTTGGAGACTGGCTTTCACACTGGACTTTACCCCCAGCTGTCCAAGGTCTCCACCTAGGTTGGCGGTTCTAACTGCACCACTAAATCGTTTAATTCCCACAGCCCCGGGAACAAGATCTAACGGACTGAGCGCACCCCTTAACCAACGTTCTGTTGTTCCTAACTCTCGACCAGATACCCAGTCTTCCCCGGATATGGCGGATTTCAATTCTAATGAACCATACACTGCGCCCAAAGCCAATCCAGCTGGCGGACAAACGATTGCGACGCCTACAATGACTACGAGTGCCGCAATATTTACCCAAAACTCTTTGTTTTCTTGTGTGTCCCGAATTGATTCATAGCCAAAAGCTCGCGTGTTTAATATTCCCATTTGGTACTCTTCTCGCGTGATATCCTGATCAGCATTCAGTTGTTTCCACGCTTCGTATTCCAATTTCATTTGTTCAGCGTAAAAGCTATCACCACTAAACAAATCATCCAAACCAACCTCTGTTTTGAGTACTTCCGTTGATTCATACGAGCCTGGAAGATGAACGATTTTCGTGACACCAATTCGATTTTTTGTCTTGTAATTCGAAATGGATAATTGCTGCACTTCTGCAACGAACGCGTCAATATCTTCATAGAACGGCTGATCAATTGTCCGGTCAACGATATCGCCGACCTTCCCGGTAAACCGATGCAGGACCTTAAAATCTTCAAATAAACTTTGATAGGTTTTTGCCCTATCCGTATGTTTGAATGATATGACGCCGTCACTGTCATATTTTGCGATCGCCGATTCAGCGTCCTCTAAATTGGAACTAATATCTTTTAAATCGTCAATCATACCTTTTCCATACACGCCTAGCCCAATAAGATTACCGATACTTGATTTCATCTTTTCCCAGTCTGCCGGGACATATTTTACATCCATCACATCACAGCTCCAGTTTAGCGAAGATTTGTTGGGCTATAGCGGCGTCAGCCTCCATCATCGTATTCAATATATCAATGACCAATGTCTGGGCACGAACATAATTATCTTGAAGATCCATCACTTTTGCATTTGCTTCTGCGTATACTTCCATAGCTTTTTTAGCTTTTCCCTCAGAATAATATTTTATCTGTCCTAATTTTTCTGTATTAGGTGTCACATTACTTTCCAATTCAGTAATAATCTCTTGCAGATAATTAAAGATTGTAATCATCTCATCAGAATTGATGTTAATTAATGAGGATGAGCCGCCTCCGTTACTCATAACCATTGCATTAGCCATATTATCGTGCCTCCTTGTAAGGGAATTCCATCTCATCAAATAATATTTTCAAAAACCAATACTGACTTGCATGATAATAGTTTTTATTAACGGGATCTACCATAATTAACTTTTCATTTTTCGTGAAGATAAGCCATTGCTGATAATAAGCTGGATTGGAGATGTCTCTAGGTTCCTCGTCTAAATGAAAATACTCCAGATTCATGAACATACTTTCCGGTTCAAATTTCTCTATTTCTCGCCTTTCATGATTGGACAGCTTTTCTTTCAAAAAAGACTTTTCTACTTCTTCAGGTTCTCTAAGTACAACAGGAAACTTTTCACCCAACATGCTTAACACAAGTGCTTTTGAGACAACGAATAATTGATAAGTTCTGTTTTCCTCTAATTCTAATAAAACAATCAACTCATCAACATCCTGTTCTCGAAACGCAAACATTAAGTTATTAATCCGCACATATTTTTTGCTTTGATGGTAATACTCAATTGCCTGAATAACTGGTGCCCCGCCGTCTGTTATTTTTCCATCCGCGGATAATATTCCTTTTTCTATTAATCGGTTATGCGCTTCTTCGAATACCTCTTCACCTTTTAATTGAAATACTTGTTTCTCAGGCAATCCGAAAAGTACATTCCCCCCAAATGCTGCAGCGAGTAAATATAATTCAACTACGTTAAACGTATCCGTTGACGTTTGCATTATAAATTTCTCACTTCCTGTACGGCACTATCCCGTTTAAAATCGTCGACATAGCGCTCTAAGTTATTTAATGCTTTTGTTTGTTTTTCAACTGCGGAAGTTATGTCCTTATGATACAGTTGAATAATTTCTAGGTAAGTTAAAAAATTATCCCTGGATTTTCCGCTCCATTTGGCGGAGTGGACGTAACCAGCAAGTTTTTCACAACTTTCATAAGTCTTTTTCACAGAGGCTTCTATTGCTTTCGCCGCAACCTGTGCTTCATTTAATTTAGCGCCATCTATTTTAACGGCCTCCATCGCGTCGCTCCTCTCTTTCTTTACGTTCTTTTTCCGCCTTTGCTTCGGCTTCTCTGATAGCTAGATTCTTATAATATACATACCGCTGATAGGCTTGGTTACTAGCACTATTTAGTTCACTTCTTTTTTGTTTTTCTTCGCTAAAGTGTTTATTTAACTTTCTATTCAATTCCTCGCGTTTTGGATCAAAATCATTCGATGGTATTTTGAAATTAGATAGACTTGGAACAGAGCTAATATAACTTGAATAGGAGGATTCAGCTTGAGCAACCTTTTTATTATGTTCCTTTAACGCATCTTGCAAGCTTTTGTATAAATCGTAATAGTTATCTCTTTTCTTCTCAGTTTCCGTTCTAAAAAGCCAACTGAACACAAGTGCTCACTTCTTTCTTTCAAATTAAAATGGCGCTACAATTTTAATTTCCTCTGCATTTCCATGTTTAATGTAATAGGCTTCATATGGTTCTAAGTGTTTCTCTTTGTACGATCGATTCATCACTTCTAGTATGTTTTGATCCGCAATTCTACCAATTAACACACCAACTTTTTGTTTTTTCAACACCGTTGAAATATCATCGTATAGTCTATCGATTGCACCATGCGCAGCACCTATAACAAAGTAAATGCCCATTCTTGCTCCACCTTCAATTAACTTCGCTAATGTTTCTTGACTTGTAAGTGAGACTTCGTCAATGACAAACGAGACATCCGTAATAAAAGTAATCATTGGGCGTACTTCTTTTAGAAAATCATTGATGGTTGCGTGACCGTCAGTTGCTGCCTGAACTTCGCGAAATGCATCTTCTCTCGTTTCAAAAAGATTTTGTAACCGTTCTAAGAAAACATCTATTTCTCCACTATCTTTTGCATATAAATCCACATTCTCTTTAAATGCGCCAAATCTTGTTGATGCATTATCAATCAGGCCTATGTCAATAAGTTCGTTACTGGCGATACTTCCAATGAGTGTTACAAAAGTGTTTTCAACAGTATCGAGTAAATCGCCTAATATTAATGTAGTTTGATCTTTTACAACACTTAGCTCGACCGGCTCTACATCTTCCATATCCACCGCAAATGGGATTCCACCACTTGCAATCATCGCTTTTGTCTTCTGCTTTTCCATAAATTCAGTGAAGGAGATAATCTCAGGTACCATCGGAATTGGTAATGGTAATTTGCCTTTCCAAGCGCTTACCATCTCCCTGCTTTCGCGTTGAATTTCTTCAATAATTTCTAAAGTTTCCTCGCCTTTTACAGGTAATGCTGTTTGAAAAACTGTCGGTTGTTCGATTTTTACTAATCCCCGTCCCGGTACTTCTTCAATCGTTAATGAGGTTCTACCAACTATGCTTCTCGGTTCCGTTTCATCAATCATGTAGAGTGAAATTTGATTTTTTATATTTGAAAGCAATGGGAGTCGCATCGCATTTTGACGACCTGCACTAATTGACAAATGGATGCCGACACTTCCACCTTCTCTAGCGATTTGAGCGGTAATTTGTTCGAATTCTTCATTAAACGAGGCATCTCTCGCTGAATCTATCGTATCGATGATTAACAATATGGTCGGAACTTCTTCTCCACTTGCACGCTCATACATATGAATGTTTGCTACACCATATTGACTTAGTTTTTGCTTCCGTTCTTTTAAATCTTTTCCTAAGCGACGAATCAGTTTTCTCAATTTAACTTCTTCATCTACCATTATCGTATCAGCAACATGCGGTAAATCTTTTAACGGAAGCAATCCGTTTGTGCCTAAATCGATTAAATAAATATGTAATCTCTCTGGGCTGTGTTGTCTTGCTAAATCCATCGTAATTGACTGAAGGAAGGTTGACTTTCCGAATCCTGGGCTTGCAAATACCGCCAAATGACCGTCTTTAGAAAAGTTTATGGAAAGTGGTTCTTGTGCTTGCATTTCCGGTATGTCTAGTAATCCTATTGTTGCATCAAGCGGTTTTTTCTCCTCGTACCAAGCCGTCACATAACTGACCTCGTGCAAGTCTGGAAGAAAGATTTTTTCTTCCAATGGAGGTAACCAAGGTTTCGGTAGCTGCTCAATTTTCTGTGCCGTTGTATATTGGTCGATATAGTCAATGACAGCATCAAGCTCTGTTGGAATCATTTCAATTTCTTTTTTATTCCCAAAACCACTTAAGTCTTCTGACAAAATATCATATTGACCCAAATCATTAATGGCGTAGACAGTTGTATCTACTAACTCTTGGTCTTCTTTTTCAGGAATATAATCTGCCCCGCTCCATGCGCTTTGAAATAGTTCATAGATTTCGTTATTCCCGACTTGTAAATAGGCCCGGCCAGGCAATGTAATTTCTGCTGCATCGGGTGTTTTTAATATTTCATTGGAGTCGCTCGCGTCTTGAACTTTAAGTGCCAGTTTGAACTTAGAGTTCGACCATATTTGGTCATCGACGACACCGCTTGGCTTTTGTGTCGCTAGAATTAAGTGAATCCCAAGTGAACGACCAATACGGGCTGTTGAGACAAGCTCTTTCATGAAATCGGGTTGCTCTGATTTAAGTTCGGCGAATTCATCGGAGATTAAAAATAAATGCGGCATTGGTTCGCTCGCTTCGCCTTGTTTAAAGAGCTTCTGGTATTGATTGATATGGTTGACGTCATGTTCTCCAAATAGGCGTTGTCGCTTTTGCAATTCCGCTTTAATAGACGCTAATGCACGCATCGATTGTGCGCCGTCCAGGTTCGTAATCGTTCCCATTAAATGCGGTAAATCTTTAAATAAGTTCGCCATTCCGCCGCCTTTATAGTCAATAAGGAGAAACCCGACTTCATAAGGGTGGAAGTTCACCGCGAGAGAAATAATATAACTTTGAATGATTTCTGATTTACCGGATCCAGTTGTCCCTGCCACCAAACCATGTGGTCCATGGGCTTTTTCGTGTAAATTCAAGTTGACAAGATCATTTTTTCCGCGTAACCCTAATGGAACCGCTAGACTTTTATAGGTTTCGTTTCGTGCCCAGCGCACGGCTAGTCCAAGTTCTTCTACTTTTTCTACGCCGTACATTTCAAGGAATGTCACGCTTTCTGGAATCGAGTTTTTCAGGCTTTGTAAATGATTCAGCGGTGCTAATGCTCTTGAAACGTCTTCTTTATTGAAACCTGTAGGAAAATGGTCGAGCGTGAAATTACGATTGACGAGTTCGGCTTGTTCTAAAATGATATTCCCGTTTTTCGCATCACGAATATCGATCACGGTCTTCACATGCTCCGGCAGTGATTGCATTACTTCTTGAACAAACACCAGTGAAACACCAAGTTCGGTCGGGTCTTCATTGAAAAACTCCATGACAATATGATCTAATATCATTTTTTCATCTGTTATCAAGACTACATAATGAGGTGAAAAATACATTTTTTCGTTTTTATTCCCTTTTTCATCAATGCCTTGCTTTCGTTCTTTCAGGATTTGATAGAATGAGTTTAGTACTTGATCACGGGAACGTTCATGGTAAACAAATCCTCGAACATTAGTCGCCTGAATGCTTGCATGAGGCAACCAGCGCATCCAATCCCATTCCGCCTTCTCTTCTTCTGGAAATATCGTGATGAATTGTAGGTCGTGGTAACTATGGAATAACGCCGTTTGCATAACCAATAATTGTAATTGTTCCAATACAAGACCGCGTTGGCCGATATAACCAACCGGACCATTCACTAAATCCGTCACGATGGGAACATCTACTAATCTCAAATATTGCGAACGAAGATCACGTGCCGCATCCACCAGTTCATCTTTTTCTAGCGTAAATTCCTCATCACTGAAATCGAGTTCAAAACTCGAATCGATTTGACCTAAACCCACACGATACGTTAAAAAATCATGATGAAACATTGTCTTTTCATACGTTCGCGCATGGACGCTTAATGCCATGTCTCGTATTTTTTCGATTTTAGGATAGTGATAGTTCAGCGCGTGACGTTGCTCTTCACTCGCGCTATATAATTCCTTTGTTTTTGTCTTTATATATTCACGGTATTTAACATCGCGTTCCTTTGTATCGATACGGTATTGTTTCAAACTTTTCACATAGGCCATTATTGAATAAATGACCGTAACGACCGTCATCGAAAGCATAACCAGTATAAAAATTCCATTCGCTCTAAAAAACGACACAAGTATCATTGCAGCGATCATAACAAGTGGCGGAACAATCATGCGTCCAAGCTGTTCACTCGGCTTGGACGGCTTGCTAGACGGTTTTGCAATAGCGATTTTCTCTTCAGGCTCACGGTATATAATCCGCGGAGAGCGATGAAAATCGGGATAATCCTCACCAAACTCGTTTGCTTTTTCCATCAGTCGGGCTAATTTTGTTGTCACGTGATTTTCGCCTGCAAGAAATTGTATGTCATCGCTACCGATTTGAATGAGCACACCATCTACATAAAGCTGGTCGCCTGGTTCAAGCATCACACTTCCAATTACAAGAGAGTGGTTATGATATACTCGGCCGCTGAATACTTTTAGTTCATATGCCTCTTCAAGTTGTGTACGACTGAATAAGAAATCGACAGTGCTGTTCTGGATTTTCACTTCATCATAATCATTTGGACCGAACGTTAAATTATAAGTTGAAGCAATGTCATAAATTGCCCACTCATTTGCTTCAAGTAAATAAAAGTTCATATCATAACTTGAAACATCTTTTGTTACCTGGTCGTTCGGCTTCAATAGTTCTTCTCCAAGAAAACAAGATTCCCCGTCCCATTTTATCGAAAGTTGAGTTTCCATACCTAAAAAGGTCACAGTGTCGGACCAATTACCGCCAACTGTCACCGACTTTGATTCGCCTGATGGCAGTTGGATTTTATGAAGTTCTTTTTTATAGTTAAGCATTAATATGTGTTGTGCCATCTTGCTCTTCCTCCTCAACCAAATCATTACTCATCTGTCTTGTCTATATCGTCTGATTCAGGCTTGTCTGGTTCAGTTTCTTCTTCAACATCCCCCGGTTCATAGTCAGACTCTGGATTAGCTAAGTTTTCTTCAGGTTTCAGATTATATTGTTCTTGGTAATTTTCACGTTGCTCTTTTAATGCTTTAACCTGCTCTTCACGTTCAGAACCCGTTATATTCGGATTACTATTGACTTGCTCGGTTTGTTTGAATAGACCATATATAATCAAGACTGGATCATCCATATATTTTGCCAAATCCATGGATTCTTCAAGTTTTCCGCGACCATTGTAAATCCAGTACAATAAATAATTACTGTCGCTCTTCAAACTAATATTTTTCATAATGACTGACTTTTCAGCATCATTTAAATCCTCTACATCAATGTAGGAATAAGCAAGTATGTATTTTGTAGAGTTCGGTAATTTCTCAGCTTTTTGCCCTTCTAAATCACTAATTACTTTTCCATAATCCGATGCAAGAAAATCATGATGCGCGGCTAATAGTTTGTTTTGATATGGCATTTTAACAAAGCTGAAATAAGCGAGTGGAGCGGTAAGTATGAGCGATAATGCAATCATCATAATTGAAAGTTGCTTAAAAAGACGAAACTGTTTTTTCGGCACAAGTTGCATGGTTTGTTCGGTTGTCTTTTGTTCAATTTCATAATTTTCTTCTAAAAACCTTATAAGTGCGGAAACATCTGCAATTCCAACAACTTTGCGCTCGAATTCAGTTTCAATCGCATTGCTTATTGAGCCATTGTACAGTTCGTCAAAAGTATACTTTTTTGAAAAAAGTGCAATCGCCAGACATTTATACTGATGAAGAAATTTTGAAGAGTCATTTGTATACGGCGGCACTAAATCGCGAATGCCCCGATAAATGATAGAGGGAATAAGATTATCATTAAATACTAGATTTTCTGGGTGAAGAAAAAATGTCGTTCGCGTAGGCAAACATTCTTGAAATCTACCTACATTGCATAATGCACGCAATTTGTCGTTGCGCCCAAGCTTTTCTATATCTGCCCACTTCTTCAGTTTTTCATTTACTGTATATGAAAAAACATATGAATCCTGTTCTTCTTCTACTGCAGCAGGCACAAAAAAATCTGTTCGTTCTGTCATTAGCGCTAGTTGTCGAAAATCCTTAATAGACGTCTGCGATTTCGCGAGACGTAACTTCCAAATATCTTTTTCTATTTCAAACTGATAAGTCATCGACTCAAGTTCGATTGTTTTTTCGTTCATTTCCAAAACCCCTTTATGATAATTAAGCAGTTATAAAACGATTAATATATCGCCGTCTGTCACTTGATAGTCTAATAACCGATCATCATCCGTTAATAGTAAGTTTTTTGTTGGTATTTTAATGGCACATAGCGAGGCCTTTGCAGGGTCCAGCTTTAATGTATCAACTAAATTCATCAATAACTGTTTGATTGGTTGGTGCACCGGAATACGTAAATCGTATTCCGGCTCGCCCCAATTGCCAAAATCAACAGTCACATTTATATGCGTATCGTTTGGCATGTTTAACTCCCTTTCACTCCACCATTTTTCTCATAACAGCAAATATGCCGCCGCATAGGAGAACGACCATCCCGATTAATGAAGAAAACAATGTGTTACCCATTATTCCACTGTCACTTTCATGTAGATCGCCATTAGCCACAGACGCCTTAGGGACTGTGTAATCACTGGCGAATAATGTTTTCATTATTTCTTGCGTCGAGATGTCGGGCTCTTGCTCAGTAGCAAAAATCATTTGCCTTAAGTCATCAGCTTCCTGATCTAATTCTTTTTGCCTTTCTTCAATCACTGTTTGTGTTTCTTCACTAAACAAGTGAGGAAGACTTTTCTCAAGTTCCGTCATTTTATCCACCTGCGATTTCGACTTTCCATCTTTCCCGATGCGCTCGGTTTGAAACCGTAATTTACCACTAGGACTGGACGGCTCCTCGGCAGGAGAACTGATCGGCAACATCACAAAGAACCCTACAAGTAGAACGACGAACATACTACAGTCCTTCAGCAACTCCCTCATCAATAATCCCCTCTTTCTTTGCAAAGCGCACAACAAATAAATTAGCAACTAGTGCCAGTACGGCCAAAGCAATGAGGATGAAAATAATTCCCTGGTATTCAGTCAGACCTGTGAATAGCGATTCAATATATTGCAGTGGTGAATACTTACGTATTGTGGATGCTAACGATAACTTATTAAAGTCGGATCCAAGTGCTTCTGTTGAAAACAAATACAAACTCAGCACGATTAATAACAAGAACATCCCAACCATTTTTAATTGTCTTAATAGATAAGTCGCTACTAAGAGCATTGCAAGCATAGCCAGTACGACGATCGCAACCCACAATAAAAACTTATCCGAAGCAATATTTAATAAGTTACCTGATACAATCCCTATGACTAAACCTTCCACAAGGCCAATACTTGCGGTAATCAAAGTGATTGGCATGTTCCCGCCAACTAACGTGTTTTCCCCTTCAAATGAATCCTTTTGCATACGTTTTCTATCATTCGTCGAAATTGCATACGCAGTAAATAACGACACGATAAAGCAAATTAAGACGAGGAAGTAGGGTGGTAATGAATTCCCGGTCGAAATCACCCCGGCATTTTTTGATTCAACAGGGTTTGACAAAAAGCTATAAAGATTTTCGTTTGGCCTGTCCCCGATTCGGCTGTTTTCAAGCACGCCTGCAAAGTTATCTGCAAAGCTCTGATTTTCGATTAACTTATCCGTCATATTCGTAGCCAATGTGTCGGCTTCGGTAACCAAAGTCGCACCGCTCTCTTGGATAAGTTTTGCCTGATTATCAATCGTGTCAAATGTTTGGTATACCCCATCCGCAGATTGTAGATTACCTTTTGCTTGTTCGGCTAGCGATTGGCTTCCTGATAATAAGGACGAGAACTGGCCATCTAATGAAATAAGTGTCGCCTGCTCTTCGTTTTTATTTGAAGCAATGGCTTCTTGTTCTTCTAGCAACGCAATACTTGCTTCACGCCATTCCATCAATTCACCTAGTGTTTTTTCCAACGCGCCATTCATCACATGCGCCTGTTCTGTCGTGTCATTTAAAATAGCTGTCATCTCTTGCGAATTACGATCGGCATCCGCTACGAGAGCGCTATACGCGTTAATTCCACTTTGTAGTCCTTCTACTTGTTCGCGAACTTGAGCTGTGATGTGTCCTTTAATATTTCCTACTACGTAATCTGTTAATAATTCAACGATGTCTTTTTTATTGAACAAATAATAGAGTGACGCATCTTTATTCGCTGCTAATTTCTCTAAACTATTTTCTGCCAGGTCCTGAATCAGTTTTGGACTTTCCATATCAAGACCAAAGTAAACACCATATAACATGAGCGTTTTTTGATATTCCCTAACTGTATTTGCAGTAGCCCCAATCACTTTTTTAGTAGCATCATCTGTAAGTGGCGACAGAACTTTATGGGTGATGTAGTTGTCTTTGATTGTTACTGGCTCCGGTTTTATTGGCGTTGCTGGAACTAATGGAACTAACGGAACTGCTGGTTCCTCTGTTTCCGTTAAAACCTCCTGATCCGCTGAATCCGTTCCAATACTTTCATCAGTATCTTTATTTTCCGGAACAATATTTTCTTCGATTTGACCTTCGTCATTATTTTCAGTGCCGGCCGTTTCTTCGGTAGAGTCCGGAGCCGGAGTTACAGGTTCTTCCGGTTTTATTGGATCCCCTGGCTCTACTGGGTCCTCAGGATCTGGTTCGGGTTCTGGCTCGGGTTCCGGCTCTGGCTCTGGCAGGTCGAGCTCTCCAGTATCCATTTGATGCAACTTCCAACTCCATGTAACCGGTTGGAAAACATCAATGTCACTGCCCGCATCTCCCTTTAATTTAAGAACGACTCGAACAGCAAATTTATCTGCGGAGGTGGCTTGTAGCCTAATTCTTTTATATTTTTGATAGGTTCTCGTATAGTTACGTTCACTTTTACCGGGTAATGTTAAAAATACGCCTGCAACTTCATAGGCGTCAGGAATGGCTAGTGTAAATTCTTGTCCCCATTTTTTGGTTGCTGGTATTTGAACGGAGTCCGTCACCACTACGCCCTTTTCCATCAAATGTTTTTTGATTTCTTGTATTTGATTGGCAAGCGGCACACTATTTTTAGGTTGAACCGGTGTCTCGACAAATTCTTTATTATACTTATTTGTGACAGCAATAACGTTATTCAATTGCGTCAAGCTTGTTTCAGATAAACCTAAGCCTTCAAGGTCTTTAGGAGTTAGCGTTGGCAATTTAGCGATTTGCCGCCTCAAAGTTTCATGCAAATTATTATCGGGTTGCTGAAAAAGATTAGTTAAATTTATATCCTTGCCATCAAATGAATCGGCAAAGGCAGTTTTTAAACGTCCAGCTACTTTTTTATCTAACTCAGACTCTAGCGTCTCTTTTAAATCTGCATTAAATCCACTTAACTTTTCATTTGTCGCTTTAAAATATTGTTGAATTGCGGAAGCTTCTGAAAGGATAGTAGCTTTTCCGCTCTCTTCATTTCTTTTTTGAAATTGATCATAAATCGCTTTATTCGCTAGTTCCAAGTTTTGTAGTTGTTGAAGAAGTTCATGATTATGCATGCCACTATCCAAGCTGTGAAGTTGATTTGAAAAATCTTTTAGTGAAACCGTATTTAGTTCATGCATGTTCGATAAGTCATTAAAAACAGTCAAATAGTCTTCATTTGAATTCACGTCATCCTGTAAGGCATCTTCAAATGCAAGCAAGATTTCTTTTAGACCATCAAAACTGTCTTTTGATACTTGTGTATTATCTTGGATGTTTTCAAATTGCGAAGTATATTGCATTAGAGGACTATGTACCGCTTTTTTATAAGTACTCGTATAAACTGCTTCTTTCTCCACGATTGTACCAATATTTTTCTGCGCATCTTGTAAATTACCAATGACACTAGCAAAATAGACATCAATAATACGACGGTTAAAGTCCCCTAAAATAGCGCCTGCGGTTTTTTCCGCTTCTGCTACGACATCTTTATTTCCAGTTGCGTTAATTTTATAATTTAGATTGATTTTTTCAGGAAATTCATCTTCTATTGATAAGGCCTTTTCGGAGAAGTCTTTTGGAATAACAATCATCATATTATAGGCATTATTCCCAAAACCGTTTTCAGCAACGCCCCGGCTCACGACATACCAATCGTGTGTTGGATCACTTTCGATACTTTTAATGAATTCACGACCAAAATCAACTGCTTCACCATCGAATGTTGCGCCTTGATCTTCATTGACAATGGCCACGGTCATTTTCAAAACCTCATTGTCAGCTTTACCGGCAGTTGATTGGTGGAGAGCTAAGTATGTAATTCCTCCGGAGAGGACGAGCACCATAACAAGAAACAATAAAACCTTACGCTCAATTCTTTTCATTTCCAATTTACCCCCGCTTATTCTTCTTTTTCTTGGATTATAATGAACAAAAGCCACACAACAATAGTTGCGTGGCTCGTTGTTAGACTAACTTCGTAAAATGCCTTTAAATCTTCGTATATTTTTCTACCTAAATTTACTTAGCGAAGCCCAAAGTTACGTGATAACTCTTCGTCTTGTCGAGCTACTGCATCTGCTGTCTTCGTTAATTGCCCTTCAATTTCACGCATAAGGTGAGAGAAGTTTTGCACTTTAGGGGATAGTTCATCAAACTGAGCTTGAAATTGCGTAAATGCTTTACCTTCCCACTGACTTTGCAAATCAGATTGCAGGATTGTTAGATCCTTTAAGATTTGATCAATTTGGTCCCCACTACGTCCGTAGCGTTTTGCTTTGTCCGCTAATTCAGCTGGACTCATACGAATTTGTCCTGACATGTTTCCCCATCTCCTTTTAACTTTTCTTATTAATTTCTTATCCATTTTACACAATTATCTCATTCCATTATTCACCATTATAGTAAATGATAAATTTTCCACCGTCAACGAACATTATGACATAAGCTAGTAAACAGTCATTTGGTTCTATGCTTTAAGCATCAAATATTAGATACATCATTTTTTTAATAACAAATTGGCATATATATCAATAAAATGAGACTATAATATCAATCGAAAGAATATAGTCACGCATGGATTAAGCACAAAGACTAAATTACGTTACTTTACTCATGGTCACACGGAACCAATATCGGTCGTAATTAAAGTGTTATCCCTATAAAAACACAAAAATAATGTTTATCTAATCATAGTTGTTTTGTAAGACTGGGCGCATTAAAAACCTATCAGAAGTTTTTTCTTTTCACATATTTTTCGTGGTAAGATGGGGAAAATAAGTATTAGGAGTTGCCGGAATGTTAAGTGAGCGCCTTTATTATTCAGATCCGTATTGTAAAACTTTTAACACTCGCGTGCGTAAAGAATCAGTGAATTCAGAAGGACAGTTTTACGCTGTATTAGAAAACACCGCCTTTTATCCAACTGGCGGAGGCCAGCCGTATGACACGGGAACTTTGAACGATGTTCCGGTACTAAATGTGGAAGAAGTAGATGGCGAAATTCGTCATACCCTGGCGGAAAGTCTCGGATCCCCGCTTGAGGTAACAGGAATTATTGATTGGTCACGTCGTTTTGATCATATGCAACAACACGCAGGTCAACATATTCTTTCAGCGTCATTCGTTGAACTATATGGATTTGCGACTATGAGTTTTCACCTAGGGAAAGAAATTTTGACGATTGATTTAGACACGGATGATGTTTCACCAAAGCAATTGGAAGCAGTTGAAAAATTAGCGAATGACATCATTTTGGAAAATCGACTAATTGAAACCAAATGGGTTACGGAAGATGAACTAGATCATTATTCACTTCGCAAGCAATTGGCAGTGACAGGTGAAATTCGTCTTGTTATTATCCCTGATTTTGACTATAACGGCTGCGGAGGGACCCATCCGAGTTCGACTGGACAAGTTCTTGGAATAAAAGTTTTATCAACGGAAAAACATCGCGGGAAAGTTCGCGTCCATTTCGTTTGTGGCGGTCGGATATTACAGCAATTGCATCAGAAAAATCATATATTATCCGAAGCATCTAAATTACTAAGTGCGCCTGAAGAAGGTGTGATTGACGCAACTAAAAAGCTGCTCGACGCAAATCACACGCTAGTCAAGTCATTGAATGAGAAAGAAGAACAGTTATTGACATTTGAGGTAAAAGGTTTATTACAAACTAAAAGTCAAGGACTCGTAAAGGCCGTGTATTCCGGACGGACTGTTCAAGAGTTGCAGAAAATGGCTCGATTGCTTGTCGCGGAAGCTGAGGATACCGCCGTACTCCTAGTCGCTGAAAATGAAGATCGGTTACAATTTGTCGCGGCACGTGGGGCTTCTGTGGAAAAGAGTATGAAACAAGTTTCGGCGGCTGTAACACTTCCCTTCATTGAAGGAAAAGGCGGTGGCAGCGATGCATTCGTCCAAGGTGGAGGACAACGCAGTATGACAGGGACTGAGTTGCTACAGATTATGGAAAATTCTTTGGTGTAAATACAAATAAAAAACGCTCCTCTTCGATAATGGAGGGAGCGTTATTTTTCTTTTAGTAACAATATTTCTTTTACTACTTTATCAAGTTCATCTACACCGCCGTAAAAACACAGTTCACCTTCTTCGATGTAAAGGACGCTGTTATCTTCGGATGGATCAATTTCTTCAAGTAAATGCGTACTAATGATGATAACACTATGAAATGAAAGCCGTTGGAGGACCCGTTTAAAAAACATTTTTTCCTCGGTGTCTAGACCCTCAAAAGGTTCATCCAAAACACAAATTCGCGGTTGATTAAGAAGCGCTTGTATCAACCCCACTTTTTGTAGTTGCCCGCCTGAAAGGTTTCGAAGTGTTTTTCGTTTAAGCTTTAATAAGTTCGCATCATTTAACCATGCATTCAGTAAATCCTTAACCCGTGTATGCGGAATTCCTTTATGAAAAGCCATATACGTTAAATATCTTTCAATCGTCATTTCAGCATGACCCGTAAAGTCCTGGGGCATAAAACCGATGACTCTTCTTACTTCTTCAATCCTTAACGGCAAGCGATGTGTTCCTACTTTTTCATCGCGCATTAATCTTGTATAGTTTATCGTTCCATTATTTGGTGATGTGGCGGTAGCAATCAGTTTTAGAAGTGTACTTTTTCCCGCCCCATTTTTTCCGACAACGTACGTAATTCCTGATTTAAATGAGCAAGTGATTTCATTTAGAACTTTGACATTATGAATTGTCGCTCCTACGTTATTAAGTGCAATTCTCATGCCAATTTCCCCTGACGGTTTTTCAAAGGAACACTGCAAAGTAAAAGGACAGAAATTCCGATTACAACAATATTCGTCAGTACAAAGTAATCATTTCCTGGCAACTGAAATAATGCCGCGAATTTTAATTGCTTCCCCAAAAGAACTTGAGCAAACCAAACAAAAAGCGCAAGGAGTATGCCGACTTTTTGACCGAGCCACATAGTTGCAACAAATCCAACGACTCCGAAGAATAGAATCGGCGTAAATGAACTCAATAAATACAAAACCGAGCTTACACTACCTAGTACGATAAAGCTAAGTGGCAATGTAATCGCCAATTGTATGGCCATTACTATCATAAATCGCGTAAACATCTGTTGGCCCAATGGATAATAACTTAACGTTTCAATGATTTCATTGCCCTCATTTTTCGAACGAAATGCATAGCCCATCCCCGCGATTATGATTAATGTGATCCACTTAATCCATATTAGGAAATCAGTTGCCGTGTTCCCGCCGTTTTGGCTAATCGTAATCGTCAAAATGAGTAGTACAATGCCTGTAAGAAGCCAGCTACGTGCGCCGTGAAAATTCCATTGGGATAAAAACAAACTGGCCACTTTGGATGAAATTGTTTGCGTTTCTTGTTGCGCCTCCAGCGCTGCCCGCATATCAACTGGCTTACTTTCATCTGCTGCCTTTATTTTTTGAATTAAATTCAGCGTTTGTTCTCTTGAAGGTTCAGGGGCGGTAAAACGTTCGAAACTGTTTTTCCATTCTTTTTCTAAACGTGATAATTCATGGTCTTCATTCATTGACGCCCGCCCCCTTCCGCTCATCTTCTAGCAATATTTTCTCGAGTTGTTTTAAACCCCTTGAGATCCAAGTTTTCACCGTACCCAGAGGGATTTCCAACGCTAAAGCAATTTCCGCGTACTGCAAGTCTTGGTAAAAGCGTAAATACAAAACCATTCGATAATCAGGCGACAATTGTTCCAAAGAGTCAATCATCCATTGACGTTCAAGCTGACGATCAATAATATGATGAATCTTCCCATGTCCTTCCACGATTCTATCTGTAGAATACTCTTTTTTTGTAGAAGCTTTACGCCAATAATCCCGACAACAATTTGTCGCGATTTTATACATCCAAGGTTTAAAGGAATCAGGAATATACCCTTTTTGCCCCTGCTGATAAATCTTCATAAACGTATCCTGAACAATGTCTTCGGCTAGTTTTTCATCCTTCAGCAATCGGTACACATAGCCATACAGAGGTTTATGATACCGGAAAACAAGCGTGTCTAATGCCGTGTCATTCCCGAATGATAATTGGCGCATATAATCTTCATCTTGCATTCCTATCCCTCCGTATTCTTATACCGTCTTCCGATTAAATTGTAGTATTGCGATCCCCGTTAATAAAACGCCAATCCCCATATAAAATAATCGATTGTAAAGAATCCAATGATTTTCATTCGCGAAAAATCCAGTTTCACCCTTCACAAACGTATAAACACTACCATACTTAATTAATATCACATTTAAATCCCCTAAAAACAGCCCACCAAATTCATAAAACATCCAAAATAGAATCCCCGCCAATAAACCACCAACTGAATGATTGGCAATGACTGTGCCTGCAACTACTAATCCAGCAACTGCGATATAAATGGGAATTGTAAACGCCAGGCTCTGCCAAATAAAAAACCCCATGATTGAAGTCAAACTTAATGTTACGACAATTAGTAAACCGATAAAAATAACCGTTGAAAATAGGAGCCTTTCTAAAAGAAACTTCCACCTAGCAATTGGATAAGTAATTACCTGCATATGAAACTTCGAATCAAAATCAATCGACAAGCACCACTGTAAAATGACCACGAACCAAATCGGTGCCGCCTCTTCATAAAAAATACTCAATAAGTCTTCAACTGTATAGGACCCTTGATTATAAATCACTATCGCTACAATTGGAATCAGTAGCATCACACAAATTGAATATACTGATGTAAACCATAGCTTCAAAATCAGTCGAAGTCGAATCAAGCCCCCGCTCATAAACTTGAATCTCTTTCGTATAATCGCAAAGCTTTTTCGATGTCGAATTCGGTTTTGTCTTCTAATTGGGCATATTGGCGATACAAAAATTTAATGACATCGTTCAATTTCCCTCGTTCATCATAATTAGCCAGAGCTTCCACCAGCTCCGTCTCTTCCATCGGCGTAACCATCGGGCTGTACCACTTCTTAAAACTGCCCTCATCTGAAATTGAACTTAAAATGGACCATTCAACTAGTTCATTCAGTAGATGTAAATCAGTGCTTCTATCCCATCTCAAATTTTCTTTCATAAGATATTCGAGTGCCTGATAGGCAATCGTCGACTCCCTCATATCCCCAAGGAAATCAGTTCCCCACACAAGAAATTCCTGACTAGGCGTATACTGCGCAAGATGGGAATGCCCATCATTTAAAATATAAATCACTTCAGGAGTGATTGGAACTTCCAACCAATCCTCAACAAACTTCCAAGTTTTTTGATATTCACGGATTGTTTCTCTAGCACCTCTTACTATTTCCGGGTGTCCAACAACTCGAATTTGGTCGACCATCGTTTCTTTTATATTTCCACCGACTAAAGACAAACCATATTGAGAAGTTCCTTGATAGAGGCCAGCTTCAACATTTGGAATTGATAAAGAAAGCGGAATTTCATGATTCTCATTTATAATTTCTACAGTGAATTCTGTAGGAAAACCCTCTACAAGTCTTCCATTCCTTTGTTCAAATTGCACAAAGCGCTTATCATGCTCATGCGCAATCACCAATTGCCGTTCTCCAATAAGTGGATACCAGCCCGCTTCTTTCGGAAGGTACACTCTATTGTTTTGAATAAATGAATGTTCAATGTAGCCATCGTCACGGTATTGCAGTATGTTCCCGTGATAATTTAAACTTAAATTGAATTCATCGCCTGGTTCAAGCAATTTTTCATGATGTACAGTAACCAAATCCCCTTCACGTGAACATGTAACTTCTGCAAATTCACTACTGCAGTTTGACACTTCAAGTTCATGATACAAAGTCAGGTAGACCTCATTTGTTGGTTCATCGCCATTATGCTTGATAGTCAAATTGCTCTTCACATCGATTTGATTATCAGGTTGTAGTTGAATAGCTAAATCAGTACGCTTCATTGAAAATTCATATTTCGTATGATCAAGATAGGCATCATAATAGGAATTCGCCCACTTCCAATAATCTTCTTCATCCCCTTCAAACTCTTTCGCATACTTCTGGCCAGTGGTGATAAACTGTTCCAACGCTTGATTGTATTGCCCATAGCGAATACCGCCTAACAGAAGTGTCGGAATCACAAGGATTATTATTAAAATAGGAACGACCTTTTTTTCCTTCTGTATCCTCCGGTTTGAACGGAAGATCAATAATGTCAAAAGAATTAGGATAACTCCAAAAAGTAAAACGACGGCTTGATGCAATATCGCACTTCCAAACACCCGATCAATTCCCCAAATTCCTTCATAAGGCGACTCGATAAACATATAGTCAAACGGTGTCAATAAGTGTAACCTTGGATTATCAAACGTTAAAGCAACGCCAGTATAATCAAAAGGTAGCCCCAAAGAGAGGACTAAAATAGCTGGAATAGCGAGATAAGCAAACATGTTTTTCATGAAGATTCCAAATAAAAAACCAAATGAAATCAATAAAAAGAATGCACCTTCCATTTGAACAAATAAATAGAAGACATTTTTAGCTAAATCACCGACTGCCATCTTTCCACTCAAAAACCAACCCGCTTGAATAAGTATGGTGATGAGTGTAATAGAAAGACCATACAATTGCGCAACCAACCATTTCCCCAATATCCATTCGACATTTTTCACCTGATAAGTTGCGACTAAATGTTCAAATTCACTTTCCCGATCTTTCCCCGCCATATAAACAGCTAGTAAGCCTATGATTAATAAATTCAACATGGTCATCCAGATAAATCCACTATAAAATGCTGCTGCTCGCTCCCTAAAATGCAACCCTTGAATTTCATAAGAAACTACGATGTATCCCCAACCCAATAAATTTACAATCAAAGGTAGGGCGATAAATTTATTACGGAGTAGCAGCAATAATTCAGTGCAGAAAATCGTTTTTAACACACTCATTTATTCACCCCATTAATAACCGCCATATACCCATCTTCAATCGTCGGCTGCACCGCTACGGCATGCTCATTCGGCGAGGTTTCTGCAATTATCCTAAAAACAACATTACTTTTTTCCCTTCGACTTGAAATAATGGCGTATTCTTTTTCCACAATGTCGTAGTCGGAATAAGGCACGGATAACTCCCAAACATAGTTTACAGCTTGGGTCGCTAGTGATTCGGTCGTACCATGAAAAAGCACTTCCCCATTATTCAACACAGCAACTTTTTCACAGCTCGATTCAATATCGCTAATAATATGAGTGGATAAAATAATGGTATGATTTTTACTCAATTTTTCAATGACATTACGAAATCGAATACGCTCGGATGGATCTAGTCCCGCAGTCGGTTCGTCAAGAATGATTAATTTGGGATTGCCCAACAATGCTTGCGCAATGCCAAGACGCCGTTTCATGCCGCCTGAATAGCTTTTGATTTTCTTATTCGCATGCAGTTGAAGATTCACCTCATCCAAAAGCCGTTCGACTTGTTCGGCTCGTTCTTTTTTATCAATAACACCTTTCATCGACCCAACATAATGTAAAAATTCTTTACCGGTAAATTGCCCTGGCGCATGGAAATGTTGCGGTAAATAACCAAGCAATTCCCGAACTTTGTCTCCTTCTTTTAAAAGGTTTTGATCATATATCGTTACGTCTCCATCTTCCCAAGGTAGAATCGTACTCAGCACTTTCATTAAAGTGGTCTTCCCTGCACCATTCGGTCCCAGTAACCCAAATAACCCTGTATCAATTTCAAGATGAACATCTTTTAATACTTGAGTTTTACGGTAAGATTTATTTAATCCTTCTATTTTTATCGTAGGCATAGAACTCTCTCCCCCAAATACATTTCTATTGCTTACACGGATAGACGACGTGGGATGTTTCACAACATAAACTTTAAACTTTATTTCCACCGTTCAAAGTAGCCGGAATAGAATATTAGTTATACTACTTTAAAAGGGGTTTTCTTCATGGGGATGTTAAATCTAATTCTTTCAACTAGAGTAGACGGCGTTTACACACTAGAGAATAAAAAACTAACATATTGATAAACAAAAAAGAGCCGTTTAATTAGCACCTAAAAAAAGGTTAAGGAAATTGTCATTATTTCCTCAACCTTTTTTACTACTCTTTATTTCATATGAAATCTCTAGAAAATTGCCAGAAAAGGCGAGACTCCTACGGGAATAGCGTCGACCGAAGGCCCCGCAGGAGCTTGCGACGAGGAGACTGAGGCGATGCCCGTGGAAAGCGAGCCGTTCTGGCGATTTTCGTTTTTTTGAGACAGCCCCACTTTTATAATCATCATTAATAAGCTCTGGCAAACCAAACAGTATGCTTCGACTCTTTCTCACAATTAATGCAAGTCGATTTAGTCGTCGGTGGATTAAACGGGATATTACGTGTTGTAAATTTCGTTTCTTCTTTTACTTGTTCTTCACACGCATCTTTCCCGCACCAACCAGCAAGCACCCATCCAGGGATTTCTCCATTTTCCGCAGACTCAGCAATATGTTTCGCTAATTGTTCGAGTGAATCGACATGCGTATGGGAATGTTTTTCACGGAATGCGCGTGCCTTTTCAAGTAAACGAGTTTGCATCGTATTTAATGCACATTCAACGTAATCCGCTATTGTTGAAAGCGGGGCAGCAACTTTCTCTTCTTCATCACGTGCTTTAATCAGTGCTTCGCTTTTCGCTAAATCACGTGGCCCTAATTCGACTCGAATCGGAACACCTTTCAACTCCCATTCATTGAATTTGTAGCCTGGTGATTGATCGGAATCATCTAGGCGTACGCGAATTCCTCGGCCTTTTAATTCTACAAAAACTTCATCTAATTTTTCCATGATTTCAGGGTTTTTCTTCCACGGTCCAACTGGTATTAAAACCACTTGTGTCGGCGCAATCCGTGGTGGTAAGACAAGACCTTGTTCGTCACCATGTGTCATAATGACCGAACCGATTAAACGGGTCGACGTCCCCCAAGAAGTTGTATGAACGAATTCATGCTTATTCTCTTTCGTTAAATATTTAATATCAAAGGCCTCGGCAAATTTCGTCCCCAAATAATGCGAAGTGCCCGCTTGAACTGCTTTCCCGTCCTTCATCATCGCTTCAATCGAATATGTATCAACCGCACCCGCAAAACGTTCGGAAGGGGTTTTTTGTCCATCGTAAACCGGTACTGCCAGTAGCTCCTCCACCACTTCTTTATAAATGTTCAGCATTTGCATCGTTTCCGCGCGAGCTTCTTCCTCATCTACATGCGCGGTATGTCCTTCCTGCCATAAAAACTCAGAAGTGCGAATGAAAGGAAGTGTTTTCTTCTCCCAGCGGAAGACGTTCGCCCATTGATTAATTAGGACGGGTAGGTCACGATAGCTTTTGATCCAATCTGAATACAGATAGCCAATCATTGTTTCAGATGTTGGTCGAAGTGCCAATCGTTCCTCCAACTTCTCCCCGGCTGCCTCAGTCACCCAAGGAAGCTCTGGTGAGAAACCTTCGATATGATCCTTTTCTTTTTCAAAAAAGGACTCCGGTATTAACATCGGAAAATACGCATTACGATGCCCCGTTTCTTTAAAGCGTCGGTCCATTTCGGCCTGAATATGTTCCCATATTTCATAGCCGTCCGGTTTAAAAGCAATACACCCGCGAACTGGCGTGTAATCCATTAAGTCCGCTTTTTGAATCGTATCGATATACCACTTTGAAAAATCATTTTTCTGTAGATTGGTCATAGAATTCCCCTCCTTAAATAATAAAAAGCACAAAGTTGTCCTAATGAAAGGACGTCTTTGTGCTGGATAGACGTGGTACCACCTTAGTTTAGCTTAACGTTAAAGCCCTCTAAACGTTTGGTAACGAAAACGAATCGGTTATGTTGGCATAACATCTCAGTGGTAGGTTTCGATAAGATTCGGTGATATAGCTCTCATCTTTCGCTATACTTTCTGTTTCACATTTCTTATTTACTTGGCCACTTCTAAGATTTTCCACAATTATAACAACTCTTCGATTCAATTGCTAACTTGAGGTATGAAGCGGCGGTGGAATAATCCATCCCTTTTCCTTATTCATGCGCAATAATTTTGCGCCAAACATGATTTTATCCTTCAGATATTTAGCGAACATCGCAGCAATATCTTCTCTTAGGCACTGCCCCATTACCTGACAAATCGACACCATTCCTTGCCCGACATTTATCGATATAGCGCCACTAATTTCTGGATCCATAAATCTTGCGCCAACTGGAATGTCTTCTGCATTGGCTTTTGCTCGACCAGGTAATGCGGGAGGAGGCGTAATTCCGTTCTCTTGTAAAACACCTTCAAGCTCTTTAACTTCTGATTTCATCGTTTCAATTGCTTCTTCCAGAAGTTTTATTAGATCTTTATCCGCTGCGTGGTTAACGAATGCTTCATAACCGCTGATTAAACCATTACTTGCCCCAATATATGCCCATACGCCAATCACTTCGCCGTAATGCATTGGATCCTTTTTCGGATTTCCATCCATAATGCCCATAACTAACATTCCTCCTGTTGATATTTTGCAAAGTTCTATCGTTAAGAGTATGGACGATTAAGGTTTCATTATGCAGTGTTTGACTAAATTTTTTCTGAATGACAAAACTTGAAATGAATTTAACGGTATTAAAAAAGCTGTCAAGAAAGTCAGTAAAATACTGATTATCTATGACAGCCTCTATTTACTTGCTTAGATTATTTTAACCCTTCAAACAATAACACTCTTGCAGGCGATCCATCTGTACCCGTTAATTTAAGTGGTGCTGCAACCATGAAGTACTCTCCTTGCTCAACTTCCTTCAAACGAAGTCCTTCAATAATAATGATTTTTTCTGCAAATAATGTTTTATGCGTAGGATGGCCCTCTTGATCCCGTTCGATACCGAGTGTGTCGATTCCAACACCTCTAACACCTAATTCAGCAAGATACTCTGCGCCGTCTTTAGCAAGATAAATAAATTTAAAGTTAAAAGCATCTTCATATGAGTTTTTCGTTTTCAAAAAGACAAAGTCGCCTTTTTGAATATCAAATTGTTCTAAGTCCTTTTTCGTTATGCCGTCTTCAACTTTTGTTAAATCGAATAGTTTACATTGACCTACTAGATCATCCATTGGAACAGATTCAAACGTGTCACCATCTACAACCATGTGGCGCGGCGCATCAATATGCGTTCCCGTATGTACATCTAACTCCACCCGTGTTTCAGTGACGTAACCATTCGTTACTGTATTAAATTTCGGTTGTTTTTTGGGGTTATCCTTATAAACTGTCATGCCTTCGTAAACTGTTCCTGTGACATCATACATTTTCATATTATCATCCCATTCATTAAGTATTAAATATATGCTTATACACACTATGTTCGCATGTTAGCTGTGTTTTTGTCTAGTATAGCTACTTTAGTTGAAAGCTAATTGTTCGAAAAGATGATTTTTTCATCCTTTGAAATTAATTACTTTTTACAAATTAGTCATCATTTCTTTTTCATTATGCCAGACAATAGTATACTAAGGGTTATCCTTATTATTATACCTGGCATAAAAATACTGAATGTAAAAAATAGGAGCGAATTAAAGATGGAGAACGAAAGCCTTTTGGACGAATTCAACACGAAAAGTTCTTTAATAGATGTCCAAGAAAATCGGATTATGGAAGACCTGACTTTTGTTTTATTTGGAGCGACAGGAGACTTAGCGCAGCGCAAGTTATTTCCTGCGATGTATAATCTCTTTCTAGAAGGAAAATTACCAGAGTCATTCTCTGTGATCGGGTTAGGAAGGCGAGAGTGGTCTAACGAATTTTTCCAATCCAAAGTAGAAGAATCGATTAGAGCCCATTCAAGGAGGGCTGTTCAATCAGACGGTTTGCAAGACTTTTTAACCTGTTTTCAATACTGTATATTCGATGCGACAGACCAAAATTCCTATCGACTTTTGCATGAACTCATTGAAAACAGAGAAAGCGAACTAGGCATACCGGGAAACCGCCTTTTCTATTTATCCGTTGCGCCTCAGTTAGTCGATGTCATTACAACAAATCTTAACAAAAATGGAATTAACCGAACCAAAGGCTGGAGACGATTAGTCGTTGAAAAACCATTTGGCAGCGATCTAGCGTCAGCTCAACAATTAAATAAGAAATTGAGTGAAGCCTTCAACGAAGTAGAAATTTATCGAATCGACCATTATCTTGGTAAACCGATGGTCCAAAATCTAGAGTCATTAGTATATGCCAATCCGGCTTTAGGATCCTTATTGGATCTTAAACAAATTGCCAATGTTCAAATCACCGCAAGTGAAACAGTGGGTGTTGAAACCCGCGCCGCCTATTACGACCAAGCTGGAGCTATACGCGATATGGTTCAGAATCACCTGCTCCAATTGGTGATGATGACTGCCTTGCATATGCCTGAAAAAGTAACTGCAAAAGAAGTTAGCCTTAAAAAAATTGAAGTTATCGATGCGCTCCGTCCCATCTCAAAAGAAGATGCACACCGCGACGTGGTCCGTGGTCAATACGAAACAGGTGAAGTCCTTGGAACACCCGTTGAAGGTTATCAAGAGGAACCTGGTGTAAAGGCTGGTTCAAATATCGACACTTATTTTGCAGCACGCTTATATATTGATAATCCGTTATGGCAAGGTATCCCCTTCTATATTCGCACGGGGAAACGGCTCAATAAAAAATCTACACGCATTGTTATTGAATTTAAAAATAAGGCAAAGCAAATTGATGTGCTTCCGGATGAAGGGATTATCCCGAACTTATTGATACTCGACATTAATCCAAATGAAGGGATTTCTTTAAGACTGAATATAAAAGATCCATCAAGCAATCGTTTCGAACCTGCCTGCATTAACTTCACGACTGATTCGGATGACCAATCAGAAGCCTATGAACTCCTGCTGTTTGACGCGATGCTAGGGAATGCGACATTCTTTGCGCATTGGGAAGAAGTCGAACTTTCGTGGAAATGGATTCAACCGTTACTAGAAGCTTTTGAGGCGGACATGCTACCTTTACACCCTTATACTGCGGGCTCAACTGGTCCAGAAGCAGCGAATCAGCTATTGCAATCCGATCAATTTAAGTGGTGGTAATCATGAAGACTTGGAGGGACTTATTTAATGAATGAATTGCCGAATTGTCCAAAATGTAATTCTGAATACACGTATGAAGACGGGAATCTTTTTGTTTGCCCGGAATGTGCACATGAATGGACGTTAGAATCAGAATCCGAAGAAATAGAAGTAGAAAAAGTTTACAAAGATGCGCATGGAAATATTTTAAATGATGGAGATGCCGTTACTGTCATCAAAGACCTGAAAGTAAAAGGTAGCTCAGCTGTCGTAAAAAAAGGTACGAAGGTTAAGGACATCCAATTAGTCGATGAAGACCATGATATTAATTGTAAAATTGATGGTATTGGCGCGATGCAGTTGAAAACTGAATTTGTTAAGAAACTATAAATACAAATACTAAACTCTGCCCTAAAGTTGATAACCCAGCTTTAGGGCAGAGTTTTTACTGTCCTTCAATACATTTCACGGACGAATGAAAGAGAGAAGCATCTCCATTAGCATTCGCTGTTGAATATTTGGCGCGATATCATCTTCTAAATAGGAAATGGACGACTTTAAAGCGATATTGCCCCCAAATGTGCCATAGACATTAATAATCGTAATAATCGCTTCCTTAACCGGGATATCTGTGCGTATCGAACCATCCACTTTTCCATCTTCTACAATACGTAGCAGGATGTCCGCAATTCTTTTTTGAACATTTATGTAGTCTTCAATATCATCTAATGGTTCTTTCGCAAAGGAAGCATAGCTTTCAAATGCTTCACGGAACTTCGTCGAATGTTTTAGTTCTGACGTATCTTTCACCGTTAACTGATCAAGCACCATCTTCAATCGTTCATATGCCGGATGATCTGCCGAAGCAATATCTTCAAAATAAGGAATACTGCGTTCTAAATTGTGAATGGCAACAGCTACGATGAGTTTGTTTTTCTTTGGAAAATAACGGAATAACGTGGCAATGCCTATCCCTTCCGCATCTGCGATATGCTGCATTTGCACGTGATCAAGTCCGTGTTCGATAAATAACGCCTCTGCTGTTTGGATAATACTCCTAAAGCGTTTATTTTTATTTTTTTGCTGAATCCCCGTCATCGTTCTACCTCCGTTCGTTTTTATTATAACAGTTTTATAGCGCGTCGCTTTTCTTTGCAATCTTTCTTTCATTCAGTTAAAATTAAATAAAGTGATAGTCCAACTATCATAATGTGAACTGGAGGGATTTTCAAATGAGACTTCAAGATAAAGTAGCTGTCGTAACTGGTGCCGGAAGTGGAATGGGAGAAGCAACAGCATTATTATTTGCACGTCAGGGAGCGAAAGTAGTCGCAACTGATATCAATGAGGAAGCTGTCCAAGCTGTCGTTGCTAAGATTATAGATGCCGGTGGTGAAGCAATTGCAGTTAAACAAAACGTAGCGAAGAAAGAAGATTGGGAAACAGTATATGCACAAACAACAGAAAAATTTAATAAACTTGATATCCTTGTCAACAACGCGGGTATTTCATTTGCAAAAGATTTCCTTGAGCAAACAGAAGCTGATTGGGCGCGCCTATACGAGATCAACGTAAACAGCGTCATGTTCGGCATGCAACTAGCAATTCCTTTAATGATAGAAAATAATGGCGGTTCAATCGTCAATATTTCATCGACTGCTGCATTAACGGGCATGGCAGGCGCTGGTGGTTACACGGCTTCCAAAGGGGCTGTTCGCTCTATTACGAAGGCAGCAGCAGTTGACTATGGTAAAAGAGGGATTCGTGTGAACTCGATACACCCAGGCTATATCATCACGCCAATGAGTGCACCGCATATGGATCAGTATAAAGATTACTTCCTATCACAAGTCGCTACGCCAGAATTAGGAATTGCAGAAGATGTAGCATCGGCTATCCTATTCCTAGCATCAGACGAAGCAAACCATATTTCAGGTATTGAACTTCCTGTCGACGGCGGCCTAACCGCAAAATGATTTTAAGTAGTATTCCAAAAAAAGAGTCATGCAAAATGTAATTATTTGCATGACTTTTTTTGCTTTTTCACGGTCAAATATGACGTAGAAAGAATATATATATAATACGAAAAGTTTCACTTCATTTTTTCGTCGATACCGCTTATAATTACATTACACTAAAAATAATTCAACATAATATACAACAAGATAGATTGTTGGTGCACGTTATGATGAAGCCCATTCCCCTCTAGATGTTAATCCAGAGGTTCGATAACTGATTGGGATAGATTTAAAAATACAGAACACAAAAAGGGGCCCTGTGATGAAAAATATTGAGCTTGTGAATGACATTGTTACAATTCGATCCATGCAACTTACTGATATCGATGCGATTTTCGAAGCCGGTAATTATAGTGAAATATGGACGCATTTGGTGGTGACGATTCAAAGTCGTGACGATGCTGCGAGATTCGTAGAACAATCATTGTTGAATCAAGAATTAGGTAAAGAACATCCATTTGTCATTATCGACAATAAAACAAATCGCATTATCGGGAGTACAAAACTTATGAATCCCGATCCCTATCATAATCGAATTGAAATTGGTTTTTCATGGCTCTCTCCCACTTATTGGCGAAGCCCAATCAACTCAAATTGCAAGTATCTGTTAATGCAATATTGCTTCGAAGTGCTCAATCTTAACCGCATTCAGATCCAGGCGGATGAAAGAAACGAACGCTCAAGAAATGCAATTGCTCGTATTGGTGCCACACAAGAAGGAATTTTACGTGATCATATGGTGCGTAAAGACGGCACCCCTCGAAACACTGTAATCTTTAGCGTTATTCGTCCAGAATGGCCTATGGTTAAATTGCACATCGAACAATTATTAATGAACCAAATGCAACCCGTATTATAAGTTGAATTTCTTAAGAATCCTGTCTATTTATTGACAGGATTTTTTTATTTGCCAAGACTAGAATTTAAATTATTTATAATATTCCACATAGACAAACATATTGTGTATTATGCTATGATGGTCTTGTACGAAAAATCACCATCTGTACGCAAAGCGTTCAAAGGAGTGGTGTAATTGGATTTTTATAAGATGAATATCAATGGTCATGACATTCAAATAGCAGACTATCCTGGGGTAAATGGAACGATTATCGCCATGCACGGGTTAACTGGAACACATAAAAATATGCATTACTATGCGGAAAAGTTCAAAGGAAACTACCGATTTTTAGCAGTCGATTTGCGTGGTCGAGGAAACAGTGCCGAAACAGATGCTGAACCATCGATTTTTAAGCATGCAGAAGACATTCTGGGATTAATTAAAGCACTCAAAATCGACAATCCTATTCTATTGGGCTACTCGATGGGTGCTTTTATCGCAGCGATTGTAGCTAGTAAATTAACATCTACAAAAGCTGTCATTTTATTAGATGGTGCAGCGAAAGCATCTGATCATCAAAGAAGCATTGTAAAGCCTTCTTTAAGCAGACTTAGCAAAGAGTTTACGTCAAAGGAACATTATGTAAGTGAGATACAAAAAATTTACACGAACTTAGGCATTGAATGGAATAATGTGTTGCAAAAGACAGTTGAATACGAAGTAGAGTTTGTCGGTGACCACTGGGAAAATAAATCTACAGAGTCCCGTATTATAGCTGACTTTGAGAGTTTCTTTACGTTTGATCCTGAGGAAATTTGTTCACAAATCGACTGCCCCGTCTTGCTTGTTTATGCTAAAGGCGATATTGGCTCAATGCCGCCATTATTTTATTTAACGGATTATGAGCAAACTAGACAATCTACTAAATTCATTGAGACAGTGATATCCGACTGCAATCACTACACGATGGTCTTTGAAAACCGCGATGATATTAATAAATATATAGAAGTTTTTCTGGGCGAAATAGCGTGAATAAGGAGAATCATAGATGACAAAGGTTATGAATAACATTCAAGATGCTCTCTCTTTTGTAAAAAGTGGGCACACCGTTCTAGTCGGCGGCTTCGGTTTGATAGGCGCTCCCCTTTCGTTAATTGATGGATTAACAGAAATAGACGTTAAGAATCTAACGATTGTCAGTAATAATCTTGGGGAATCAGGAAAAGGACTCGGGATTTTATTGAATCAAAACAAAATCAAAAAAGGTATCGGCTCTTATTTTACCAGTAATCGCGATGTAGGTGATAAATATCAAAAAGGTGAAATTGAGTTGGAACTGCTTCCTCAAGGGACATTAGCAGAGTCGTTACGTGCGGGAGGAGCTGGACTTGGCGGTTATTATACGACGACTGGTGTTGGAACGGATCTCGCAAAAGGGAAAGAAGAACGCGAGATTGATGGTGTGAAGTATATATTGGAAAAAGCTATTCGTGCTGATGTGGCACTTATTCGGGCGCATAAGGCCGATACCCTTGGGAATCTCGCCTATTACAAAACAGCGCGTAACTTTAATCCATTGATGGCGACAGCTGCAAAAAAAGTAATTGTAGAAGTGGATGAAATTGTGGAACCGGGCATGTTGAACCCAGAAGAAATCGTAACGCCATTTCTATTCGTCGATGTCATTGTCGAGGCAAACCTAGTGTTGACGAAGGAAGGGGTTGTGGCCAAATGACTATAAAGGTAAACAGAGAGAATATGCAGCATACGATTGCGAAGCGGGTGGCCCAGGAATTAGAGGGACCCTGTGTCGTGAACTTAGGCATTGGAATCCCTACTCTAGTGGCAGAGTACTTAGCCGCAGATAATATTTATTTGCATACGGAAAACGGCTTGCTTGGTGTGACAGATGTGGAAGATGCGGACGTGGATCCGAACCTGGTTAACGCCGGAAAATTACCGGTTGGAGAAGCAATCGGAGCTGCCTACTTTAATAGCTCAGATTCGTTCGCTATGATTCGCGGAGGTCATGTCGATGTCGCGATCTTAGGCGCACTCCAAGTCGATGAAAACGGCATTATCGCAAACTGGGCAGTGCCCGGAAAAAATATTATGGGGGTCGGCGGCGCGATGGATTTATTGGTCGGCGCGAAAAAAGTATTTGCGACGATGAGCCACACCTCTAAAGATGGCCGTAGCAAACTCGTAAAGGAATGCACCTATCCGATTACTTCTACCAGAAGTGTGGATATGATTTTTACCGAATTAGCAGTTTTTAAGATTGAAGATAAACAATTAGAACTTGTAGAACTCATGCCAGGTGTCACTATCGAAGAAGTTAGAGAGAAAACAGAAGCCGATTTTATTGAGGGACAACCATGAAAATACGTTCCTTTGATGTATATATTATAGATTTGCCGACCATTCGTCCGCATCAACTGGCCATGCATACCATTGTTTCACAAACGATTGTTGTTGGCTGTGTCACGGATGAAGAAGGACGTGAAGGTTGGTCCGAAGTGGCAACAATCGGAGGCGCGTCTTATGGGGAGTCAACACCAGAAGCGATTAAGGTCAATATTGACACCTATATTACGCCATTGGTTATCGGTAAAAATCCGATTCATTTCGACAAGATCATGTTTGAAGTGTCGCAGTTAGTACGCGGAAATCATTTCGCTAAAACCGTAGTTGAAGCAGCCATTATCGATCTGGCTGCGAGAAGCAAAGGCGTCCCCGCCTATGAGTTATTCGGCGGACAAATCCATACTTCACTCCCCATTGCTTGGACGCTCGCTAGCGGAAATACAGAAAAAGATATTGAAGAAGCTAAAGCGCTTTTACATCAAAAACGGCATAATATCTTCAAGTTAAAAATCGGCGCTGGCGATCCCTTAAAGAATGTGGAACATGTTCGGCAGATTAAAAAAGCGGTGGGCGATCAAGCAAGAATCACCGTTGATGTCAATCAGGCATGGGATGAAGACACAGCCAACTATTGCATCGAAGCTTTAGAGGACGGTGGGGTTTCAATGATTGAGCAACCGCTCCCAATATGGAATTATGAAGGCATGTCCAGACTGACAGCCAGATTCAAAGTGCCTATCATGGCAGATGAAGCTGCAAATAGCATTCAAGACGTCTTCCAAATTTCAAAGCACCGGGCAGGTAATTGCATTGCTTTAAAACCTTGTAAAGCTGGCGGTTTAACACAAACAAAGAAAGTTGCGGCCATCGCGGAGGCTGCCGGAATCGGTTTGTACGGCGGAACGATGATTGAATCCAGTCTTGGAACGGCAATTTGTGCGCAACTATACGCCACCATTCCAGAAATGAAATTCGGAACAGAGATATTTGGTCCATTATTATTCAAAGACACGATTACAGTGAATCACATTCAATATGAAAACTTTGAAGTCATCATACCGAATGGACCCGGATTTGGCATGGAAATTGATCAAGAAAAGTTGCATCATTATGCACGTGTGCTTTAAGTATCAAAAGGAAGCACAATACAAATCTATGTACTGTGCTTCCTTTTTAGCAACAAAACTTATATAACCCTATTTAGAAAATGTTCTAAAAAACGATTCGCATCGACTTCTGTACATACACGGGTTGTCGCCTTTTCATCATGGGTACCGACCGTCCTTCCAGCCTCTTCCCCTTTTGTCACAACTTTAACGTTCATCGTCTCGGTTTTCACAAAACCTGAATCGATGGCAACACCAACCGCTAGTGGATCATGAAGCGCACAGCCTTCAATTCCAGGAGATACTTTTTCATAATACCCAATATAAAACTCGGTCATATCTGCAAAGAATTGTCCTTTTTCGTTGCCATCGGTGCGCCATTTTTCAAGCTTTGATTTTGGCAATAATGTTTGCATCGTGACATCAAGTCCGACAAGCGTTAGCGCTATACCCGAAGAAAGAACATATTCAGCGGCTTCAGGATCGGCTATGATGTTAGCTTCACTGTATTCATTCACATTGCCTGGAACGTTTACAGCTCCGCCCATCACAATAACTTCTTTAACAAGCGGGATGATTTCCGGAGACTTTTTAATTGCGAGCGCCAAGTTCGTCAACGGACCAACCGCAATCACTGTTATTTCATGCGGACGTTTTTTCACCTGTTCGATGATGAAATCGGGTGCGAATTGACTTTCTGCCTCGGTAATCGGGTCACTCATAAAGCGATCTCCTAAACCACCTTCTCCGTGGACTTGTTTCGGCCAAGTTTTCTTATCACGGCCCAAGAATGTTTGAGCCGCGCCCTGGTAAACCGGAATAGGCTTCGCTACTTTTTCTAACACTGTCAGCGTATTTCGCGTAGCATCCACTACAGGTACATTTCCGAAACAAGTCGTAAAGCCAAGCACCTCTAGCTCCGGAGAATTTAATGCATAAGCCATCGCCAAAGCGTCATCAATTCCTGTATCTACGTCAAATATAATCGGTTTCAAATCGTTTCACTCCGTCTCAATTCATCATCATTATTTTGCGTTGTAAACGTCTTGATAACTTTCGAGTGCATTGACCACCATATCCCAAAACTTGGCGTGGTCTAATTGCATCGCCACATTTACATTCGGTTCAAGTCCCGTTACGCCGTGTACATCCACAAGCGTCATTCCGTATGTGAGCTCTCCTTTTGTTTCCACGTCTACTCTTACTTTCTGCGTTTCAACAACTGATGGATCGATACAATAAGCGACACAACAAACATCATGAACTGGCGGATGTTCAAATCCGAAAAACTCTAAATAGGTTTTACGGAAAAACACCAGTAATTCGCTTACAAATTTCGCAGCGGGATTCTCAATAGTTTCAATACGCGCGCAAACCTCTTCTGTTGCCAAAGCTTGATGAGTTAAGTCAAGGCCCATCATTGTAATCGGCACGCCACTTTCAAAAACAACCTTCGCCGCGTCTGCATCAACGTAAATATTGAATTCAGCCGCTGGTGTCCAGTTACCGAAAGTGCCGCCGCCCATAATGACAATTTCTTGGATTTTAGATAAAATAGCTGGCTCACGTCTCATTGCCATCGCAATGTTCGTTAATGGACCCGTCGGAACAAGTGTAATATCCCCATCTGATTCCATCAGCTCTCGAATAATAAAATCAACTGCATGCTCTTCCCCTATTGTTCTAGTAGGCGCTGGCAGTTCCGGACCATCCATTCCCGAATCCCCGTGAATATCAGGCGCCGTTTCACGTTTTCTAACCAGTGGTTGGCCAGCACCTTGTAAAACTGGAATATCATAAACGCCTGCGATTTCACACACCTGTAGCGCATTCGTCGTTGTTTTTTCAATTTCTGCATTTCCGGCTACAGTTGTAATTCCAACTAATTCAATGTTTGGATTTCCTGCTGCAAGTAAAATGGCAATCGCGTCATCATGTCCCGGGTCACAATCAAGAATAATTTTACGTTTCTTATTTTCTAGCATTTTATGATACCATCCTTTTTCTCTGTATTTTACTTTGTTGAACTTGTTATAAATTGTTCTGTTTCATCCATATCTGGCATAGATACTTGAGCGCCTGAACGCGTCACAGTTAAAGCGCCAACCGCATTCGCAAAACCGGTTGCTGACCATAAATCTTTGCCGCCTACAAGCGCAGTCGCTAAAGCACCAGCAAATGCGTCGCCTGCAGCGGTTGTATCCACAACATCGACATCATATCCCTCGATTAGGAAGGTCCTGTTTTTATTAGTCACGACAACACCCCCAGCACCGAGCTTTGAAAATACCGTGTGAACCCCTTTGTTTAAAAGCGCTACGCTAGCAACTCTTGCCGAACGCTTATCGGAAACTCCGATACCCGTTAGCTCAGCGATTTCACTTTCGTTCGGCACAATATATTGCACCAATTCATAAAGCTCATCTGGCAATTCCATAGACGGCGCTGGATCAAGCATGAATGGAATGTCATATTTCTTTGCAATCTTCGCAACCTCTAGCACAGATTCCAATGGAATTTCCAGCTGCGCCATAACAAGCTTCGCCTGACTGATAACTCCCTCATGCTTTCTGATAAAGTCAGGCGTTACAAGTGTATTAGCCCCCGGAGCTACAACGATACTGTTATCACCGTCTGCGTTAATATTGATCAATGCCATTCCTGTGGATTCGTCTTCAACTCGTTCAACACAAGCGACATCTACTCCGACTTGCTCCAAGTTTTGGAGGAGCTGATCGGCAAAAATATCGTTTCCAACCCGACCAATCATTGCGACCGATGCCCCTAGTTTGCCCGCAGCATACGCTTGGTTTCCACCTTTTCCACCCGGACTCATAAATGAATTACTACCCAGTATGGTTTCTCCCCACTTAGGTTGCCGACTAACAGTCACTACCATATCCATATTTATACTTCCTACAACGACAATATCTGAACTCATTACATTTAGCCCTCCCGACTATGATTCTCTTTGTATAAACTCATGCGCCATAATCAAGTTCTTGGCTACGGATCTGTCTCCCAAAATCCGCTCAACGAGCATATCAACAGCTGTGACACCGATTTGATAGGCCGGAACAGAAATAGTGCTTAACTTAGGCGTGCTCATTTGTGCGAATAAAATATCATCGCAACCAATCACAGAAATATCTTGTGGAATCTTCAAATTTTGTTCTTGAATGGCATTCATGGCGCCCAATGCGATTAGGTCATTTGCCGCAAATACTGCTGTCGGCATTGATTCCTTCAAAATCGAGGTCATCAGCTGATAACCAGACGCATAACTGAAGTCTCCAATCCGAATGCACGGTTCGAGATTATGCGCCTGCATGGCATCGCTATACGCCTGCCTCCGCATTTCTGCTGACTGAACGAGACCCGGTCCTGAAAGATGACAAATCTTTCGATGCCCTTTCTCAATTAAGTGCAAAACTGCCTCATACGAAGCTTTATAATGGTCAATCGATACCGTATCAAATGGCGTATTTGTTAAAAATCGATCGCATAGAACAAAAGGAATGTTTAATTTATCTAATTCGTTTACTTTATCCTCGTCCAAAATGGAGGCGATTAATATAATACCGCCAACTTGCTGCCCCACCATTTTCTGGATATATTCTTGTTCAATACTCGAGCTATTATCCGTGTTACTAATAAACAACGAAAAGCCTTCCTGATGTGCAGCATCCTCAATTCCTCTCGCAATGACAGGAAAGTATGGATTCGTAATGTCAGGCAAAATCAGCCCAATCACATTAGAGCTGTTATTAGCTAAATTTCTAGCAAAGGCATTAGGACGATAACCTAGTTCCTTAATGGATAGAAGAACCCTTTGCCGAATTTCATTTGCAACTTTTGGATTATCGTTGATAACTCGAGATACGGTTGCTTTTGAAACATTTGCATGATTTGCCACATCCATGATCGTTACCTTCATATTCCCTATGCCTCCTCGCTCTATGAAACCGGTTACACAATATGAAGAGTTCGAGAAACCGGTTACTTGGAAAAAAGTATATCATACCATTATCGTTACCTCAACCTTCTAATTTAACCCAACATTCGAAAACTACAACAAATACTTACGGTTTAATTCCAATAAAAAAAGGCATTTCACCCGCCAATTTAGCTGCGAATGAAATACCTTTTCCAATCCTATTAAAGTTTAACTTTTTGTAACCGCAATGCATTCAAAACAACTGAAACTGAACTAAATGCCATCGCTGTGCCTGCAACCCAAGGCGCTAACAAACCAATTGCTGCAATTGGAATGCCGATTGTGTTGTAGAAGAAAGCGAAAAACAAGTTTTGCTTAATATTGCGCATCGTTTTTCGACTCATGATGATCGCATCCGCAACACTGTTCAAATCGCCGCGCATCAGTGTAATATCTGCCGCTTCAATCGCAATATCCGTTCCCGTTCCCACTGCCATCCCGATATCAGCTGTCGCAAGTGCAGGAGCATCATTAATCCCATCGCCGACCATGGCGACTTTCTTGCCTTGATCTTGTAACTTTTTCACTTCTTCACTTTTCTGTTCCGGTAAGACTTCCGCTATAACATGAGCTATACCGACTTGTTTGGCAATTGCCTCTGCCGTTCGTTGGTTGTCACCTGTCAACATAATCACATCAAGACCTAATTCCAGCATACGGGCAACCGCTTCTTTAGACGTTTCTTTAACCGTATCCGCAACTGCCACGACACCTGCAAGCTTCTGGTCCACCGCAATCAGCATCGCAGTTTTCCCCTCAGCCTCCAGTTTTTCCATCGCAACTTCGGAATCCAAAATTGAAACTTCGCGTTCTCTCATCAGTTTTCTTGTACCAACTAACACGTTTTTACCACGAACGTTCGCTTGAATGCCGTAACCCGGTAGAGCTTCGAAATCAGTGACATCAAGTAGGGTTAGACCTTTTTCTTCTCCCCCACGAACAATCGCCCTGGCCAACGGATGCTCCGATTGGTTTTCCGCTGTCGCAATTAGTTGTAAAACTTCATCTTCAGAATAGCCTTCTGTCACAGTAATATCTGTTAAAGCCGGTTCACCTTTTGTAACCGTTCCTGTTTTATCCAAAACAACTGTATCAACGGCACGTGTATTTTCCAAATGCTCTCCACCTTTAAAGAGCATGCCCATTTCAGCAGCTCTTCCCGACCCTGCCATAATCGATGTCGGTGTAGCCAATCCCAGTGCACAAGGACAAGCAATGACCAATATCGAAATCGTTGGGATCAATGCCGAACGGAAATCACCAGGTGTAACAGCCAAATACCAGATGAAAAACGTCACAACCGCAATTACCACAACAACCGGCACGAATACGCCTGAAATTCTATCTGCTAATCGTTGAATATCCGCTTTCGACCCTTGCGCCTCTTCAACAACTTTAACAATTTGTGCTAACGCTGTATCTTTTCCAACTTTTGTCGCTTCAATTTGCAAAGAACCATTTTTATTGATCGTTGCACCGATGACCACATCACCTGCAACTTTATCAATCGGAATACTTTCTCCCGTAATCATCGATTCATCAATCGCAGAACGTCCATCGATAATTTTACCATCTACCGGAATTTTTTCACCCGGCTTCACAACGATGACATCCCCTGCAACCACTTGTTCAATCGGAACTTCTTTTTCAATCCCGTCTTGTAGAATACGCGCAGTTTTCGCTTGTAAACCAAGCAGTTTTTGAATCGCCTGACTTGTTTTCCCTTTCGCGCGAACCTCAAATAGTTTTCCGAGAACAATTAGCGTAATAATAACCGCTGAAGCCTCAAAGTATAATTCAGGGCTCCCTACACTACCCGCATTCAACCATTCAATCGACAAATAGAGACTGTAGAAATAGGCCGCACTGGTGCCCAGTGCCACCAAGACATCCATATTGGCACTTTTATTTCTAAGCGCATTGAATGCCCCTTTATAAAATTGCGCTCCTACAATGAATTGAACTGGCGTCGCAAGCGCTAATTGCAGCCACGGATTCATAAAAATAGCCGGCAAGTAAATAAACGATAAAAAACTAAAATGCGCGACCATCGTCCATAACAATGGTAGGGTTAAAATTAGCGAAAAGATGAACTTTCTTTGTTGCTTCTTAATCTCTTGTTCTTTATGATCCATCTTTTCTTCGCCATCTTGCTTCGGAATTAATTCGTAACCCATTTTTTTAACCACATTCACCATATCGCTCGTTTCGACCTGGCTATTGTCATACTCAACCGCAATCGATTCAAGCGCAAAATTTACATTTGCTTTGGTAACGCCTTCCACTTTGTTAATTCTTTTCTCAATTCTTGTCGCACATGCTGCGCAAGTCATTCCCGTTATGTCAAAATCTACTTTTTCTAGGACAACACCGAAACCAAGCCTTTCAACTCTTTCTCTGAACTCATTTACATTTGTTTTCGTGGGATCATAAACAATCGAAGAACTTTCCAAAGCATAGTTTACGTTCGCCTTCTCGACCCCTTCGATTCTGGAAAGACCTTTCTCAATTCGGTTTGCACAAGCAGAACATGTCATGCCACTAATTTTTAACGTTTGTTCTTTTGTTGACATTTGTATCTCCTCCGATACGTGTGGGGGGTATATTTATTCCATAAAGGGAGATTACACTTGTAAGCATAATCGTCCCATCATATAAACCCTTTTATTTAAGCAAGGTCAAATCCTTGGTCTTCAATTGTTTCTTTCACCTTAGCTAATGTCGCTTCGTTACTATATTCCACTGCAACCTCATTTTTCCCAAGATCTACTTGGACGGCTGAAACACCCGTTAGTGCACCAACGCTTGTTTCGATTGAATTTACACAATGATTGCACGACATACCTTCTACTTTTAAAACTTCTTTCATGTCTAAAACCTCCAGTTGTATGATTGTTTGTTCAATAATGGATACAATTTACTTCGTCATGGTTTTCATGACGCTCATTAATTCTTTAATCGCCTCTTCACCATCTTGCCCTTTAATCGCTTTCACGACACAATGGTGGGTATGATCTTCTAGTAAAGCAAGGGAAACTTTATTCATCGCTGACTGAATGGCGCTGATTTGATGTAATATATCTACACAATAACGATCATTCTCAACCATTTGATGAACACCGCGAACCTGCCCTTCAACCCGCTTTAACCGGTTTAAAAGCTGTTGTTTATTCGGCTGGACTGTTGTTTTTGTTGTTTCCTCCATAACTTTCCCTCCTTCGCACATACATATACCCTGTACCCCTATTATAGCGCTTTTTATTTTAATCGTGCAATTTATCTGTTTCCAAATAAAAAAGGAAACCTAAACGGCTCCCTTGATGTTATGATTTTTCGATGTTTTTTCTCACGAGAAAATAAGCATTAATCCCGGAGGCAATTGGTATGACAAGCGCGATACCGATACCCGCACATAGTATAACAATCATCTCTGCGCCAAACACTTTTGAATTAATGATTTCCCCGAACGAATAGGATAAGTCTTTAAACCATAAAAGAAGTGCCAGATAACCGCCGATAAAGGCGAAAAATAACGTATTTGTATTAGATCCCAAAATGTCCTTCCCAATACTAATACCAGAGGCAAATAAATCTTTACGGCTAATGGATGGATGATGATTAAGAACTTCACGCATAGGCGAAGTAATCGATATCGCTACATCCGTTATGGCACCGACTGTACTCATAATAATGACGGAAGCGCCAATCTTAACAAAGTCGACACCAATATAAAGGGAAAATATAGTTAGCTCGTCAATTTCCTCCTCCCCAAATCCTTGTATCATCGCCTTTTTCGTAACAATCGCAATGAATAATAACATAACCGCAATCGTAATCATTGAAGCCAAAAATGCAGTTTTCGTTTTACTATTTACTTCATTTATGAAAAAGAGATTGATACAACTAATCAATGTACATGCGATCAATGTAATTATAATCGGATTCGCATGCGGATCCATCATGAAAAAGATCGTAAGCATGATGACTCCGAAGTTGAAAAACAAGGAAATAAATGACCGCGCACCTTTTTTTCCGCCGATCAGAACCATCAATATCAATAAAATAGCCGCCAACCATAGCAATACATTCATAACTTCGCCTTCTTTCTGTTAACGAAGAAAATAGACGTATACAAACCGATGGGAATCGCTAATACAATTCCAATTCCCCCAGCCAAAGCGCGCGCTAATTCCAATGAAAGATTGATGGAAAGTACAAACGACATTGGCGTGATATTCTTCAAATACAAAATAATAACTGGAATCGACCCACTAATATAAGCAAAGAACAAAATGTTTGTCATCGTTCCCATAATATCTTTTCCGATATCTAACCCTGACTTTTTGAGTGCTTTTACTGGAATATCATTATTCTTTTCATATAGCTCGAAAATAGACGAAGACATTGTAATGGCAACATCCATGACAGCCCCCAATGACCCGATGAATAACCCGGCCATAAACACCATTCGATAAGGATGCGTCAGAAATTGCATCTCCTCGTAACGAAGGCCATTCTCAGCAGTCAACAACAAAACAACGTACGCGATGAATAGCGAAATAAAAGTTCCGAGTAAAGTCGCAACAATTGCCGCATAGGTTTTTTCATTATTGCCGTTAACAAGCAACAAGGAAAGTACTGTAAATAAAATCACGCAGACACCGCAGATCCATAACAAACTTATATGTGGGTTTTTTATATAAATATCGAGTGCATAGGATAATATGACAGCATTTACCGCCAAACTGATTATCGAAAACAACCCCTGTTTTTTCCCAACAATTAGTAAAACAAAGATGAAAATCCATGTGACGATTAAAATACTTTTATCGCGTTTTACATCCTTTATAGTTCCCGTTAAACCTGTTTTCTCATTCGCATCAATCGATACAAATAATTCATTTCCAACATGGTATTGTTGATCGTAAGCCCCGGAAGTTGAATATTCGTTTATGAGATGAATTAGCTGCCCTTTTTCTTCTCCGTTTTTTATTTCTGCTGTTAAATACTGTGTGAATAATTGGTCTTCATTATTATGCATGTCCACCACTTTGGCCGTGTCTTCAAGATTCGTTTCGATAACTTCAGCAATTGTACGGTCATAAAATGAGTGATTGTGATTTACAAAAAGTAGAGATATGACAAAACAAAGCGCTAATAGGATGTACAAAAAGATTTTTTTGAATTTATTTACAGATACAATCAATCAAGCACCTCCGTTTACCGGATGATAATTTGTATAAAAAACATACAAAAAATCAATCCACGACCCTATAATCCCCTAATTTTAACATAATGAAGATAGGCTATCGAATACTACCTAACCAAAAAGTCCTGTTTTGCGGATATACATCTCGTATCGTCGAATATAACCTCAGAACTGTCGGATATCGACTTTACCGAACATTTATATGTAATGGGTATCCATTATTCGTAAATACAGCCGTTTTAGTTCTGCCAATTATACGCGAAATGAAGTTTGTTCGGATTTAACTACTAATTTCTCTGTTTTGAAATTGACTCGCTGAAGCGATAAGTGTTAATATGTAAAGAATATACGATTGGATAATACATACCAAACGTAAAGTAATTAATCTGTCGCTGATAAGATAGTAGTGGCAAAACCTGCAATTATCGCCCTTTACATAAATGAGGAGGAATGCTTGTGTTTAAAGTTTTAGTGTCGGATCCGATTAGTGATTTTGGACTGCAACAGCTGATGAATGCTGATGATGTGGAAGTAATTAAACAAACAGGATTAAGCGAAGATGAACTGGTTTCGATTATTGGTGATTTCGATGCACTGCTTGTCCGTTCTCAAACAAAAGTAACTGAACGAATAATGGAAGCCGCTGTTAAACTGAAAGTAATCGGTCGTGCGGGCGTCGGCGTTGACAATATCGATTTAAATGCCGCAACGAACCAAGGAATTGTTGTGATAAATGCACCAGACGGAAACACAATCACTACATGCGAGCATACTTTTGCAATGATGATGTCATTAGCACGACATATCCCGCAAGCTTACGCGAAAACAATTGACGGCGAATGGGATCGTAAATCATTTATTGGCGTTGAATTACGCAACAAGACACTTGGAGTATTCGGACTTGGCCGCATTGGGATTGAAGTTGCAAAACGAGCAATGGCGTTTGGCATGACGATTCTAGGATATGACCCGTTCATGTCCGAAGAACGCGCGAAACAATTGGGCATCAAGTTGGCAAGTCGTGACGAAATTGTACGAACAGCAGATTTTATGACTGTCCATACGCCACTTACAAGCGAAACACATCATATGATTAGTAAGCCACAATTCGAAATGATGAAACCAGGTATGCGCATCGTAAACTGTGCACGCGGCGGTATCATCGACGAAATGGCACTCATCGAAGCAATTGATGAAGGCATTGTGGCAGGTGCAGCATTTGATGTATTCGAAAATGAACCACCAGCATCGGATCATCCTTTCTTTGGACATCCGAAGATTATCGTCACACCACACTTAGGTGCATCTACAATGGAGGCACAAGAGAATGTAGCAATTGACGTTTCTGAGCAAGTCATCCATATTCTAAGAAATGAACCATTCAAAAACGCAGTGAATATGCCTTCGATTTCACCTGAATTATTAAATAAATTACAACCATACTTCAAGTTATGTGAACATCTTGGAAAATCACTAGCACAGATGACTGACGGTGCAGTGCGACAAATTACAATCGAGTGCGAAGGCGAATTGGCGGATTTAGATACTTCTCCATTAAGTCCATATGTACTCAAAGGCATACTGTCTCACCACCTAGGTGCAGAACAAGTCAATATTGTAAATGCGATTCATTTGGCTAAACAACGTGACATCCAACTCGTTTTTCAAAAGTCACTTTTCAACCAAAATGCTTCTAGCAAGATTACAATTCGCTTGAAAACAACGGAGGAAGAACGTTGGGTAACTGGATCTGCGGTTTCGGGCATAGGAGAACGTCTCATTAAAGTCGGACCTTATCCTGTAGATATCGAGCCAAAAGGACTAATATTGTTAATCTCACATACGGACAAACCTGGCTTAATCGGGCGTGTTGGAACCACACTTGGGGTTAACGACGTAAATATTGCGAGTATGCAAGTAGGTCGCCAAGAAATAGGTGGATCGGCAGTCATGATTTTAGAAGTCGATAATAAAGCTTCCAAAACAGTTGTCGAGGAATTAGAAGCAATTCCGGAAATCACAAGAGTTCGTGAGGTCAATTTCGATTGAAAGGTGTGGTTAATTTGAAACGAAATATTCAACCTGTCTATAACTTTAATGCCGGTCCATCCGCGCTGCCGCTACCAGTTCTAGAGAAAGCGCAACAAGAACTGGTCAATTTCCGCGGCACTGGCATGTCGATCATGGAGCTTAGTCACCGCAGTAAAGCTTATGACGATGTACATAACGAAGCGATTGCACGTTTAAAAAGACTATTTTCGATTCCTGAAAACTATGAGGTGCTCTTCCTGCAAGGTGGTGCGAGTCTTCAATTTTCAATGATTCCGATGAACTTTTTAAACCCTGGACAAAGAGCGGGCTATCTCACGACCGGCGTTTGGTCAGATAAGGCATTCGATGAAGCGAAACTATTTGGTGAACCTTACCATGTTGCGAATACTAAAGAGTATAATCACAGCACAATACCTAAGCTAAACGACCTGCAATTTAATGAAGATGATGCTTATGTCCATCTCACTTCAAACAACACGATTTACGGCACGCAGTGGAAAGAGTTCCCTGACACTGGAAACGTTCCACTCATTTCCGATATGTCCAGTGATATTATGTCCAAACCAATTGACGTGGCTAAGTTCGACTTAATTTACGCAGGAGCCCAAAAGAACCTTGGACCTTCCGGGGTAACCGTCGTCATTATTCGCAAGGATTTGCTCGTAAAGTCCAATACAGAAATTCCAACCATATTGAACTATAACACGCACGCTAAAAGCAATTCGCTCTACCACACACCACCCACTTTCGGCATCTATATGTTAGGCGAAGTGCTCGCTTGGATTGAAGAAATTGGCGGATTAGAGGCTGTAGCGAAACGAAATGAGGATAAAGCACAACTAATTTATGATGTGATTGATGGCAGCGATGGCTTCTACCGCGGTCACGCAGAACCTGAAAGCCGTTCACTCATGAACATCACTTTCAAACTCGCTGATGAGTTGTTGGAAAAGAAGTTCTTAGAAGAAGCTAAAGAAGCAGGCTTTGTCGGTTTAAATGGACATCGTTCTGTTGGCGGATGCAGAGCATCTACTTATAACTCCGTGCCTGTTGAGGCATGTCTTGCACTAAGCGAGTTTATGACTCAATTCCAAAAGAATAACGGCTGAAATCACGATATGAACGAATAAAAAACGGATTAGACACGGGGTTTGACATTCCATGTTTAATCCGTTTTTTTCATTTCTTAAGTCCACTAATTGTCCCATCCATCGACATTGTTGCTTCCAGATTGACAAAAAACAAGACAAGTGTCGTGTCTTCGTTTGCAACTAATGGTGGTAGTGGATTGACTAAATCGGTTACAGCTTCTTGTTTACCAACTGTGAGATTCTGGATTCTAATTTCTCCGTTCATCACATATAAAAAAGGGGCAAAGCCATCATACGTTGGGATTTCCAACGCTTCTCCGATTTTAGGGTGCGCGTCCAAAATAAAGACATTTTGTCTAACGGAAAGTGGTGCATGACTTCCAACAGGCCCCACCATGACATACCAATCTTGGTTCTTTGTCGGCTTGTCATGGAATTGAATTTTGGGTGGAAGATTTGTTTCACTTGGACGGACGAAAATTTGAAGCATCTCTACCTCATCTTCTTTTACTTTTTCCTCATGCCAAAAACTTTCTCCTGCATTCATCATCATTAACTTTCCGCGTGCAATCGGCGCTTCAAAACCTGCAGAATCCTTATGGTGTGTCACCCCTGAGGAGATATAGCTTAAAATTTCATCGTTGACATGTTCATGCATTTTAATCGTTAGCCCTTTTTTCATAACCGCATGATCAATGATCGCTAGCGGTCCGAATGCAGTATCTTCGGTTTCATCCCCTAAGATTTCACCTGGTTGGATGCGTGTAATTGTGAATGGACCCCTGAATGGTTGTGCATGATTGCTAGCTTCAAGTTTTTTTATCAAGACAAACACTCCCTTTATAACAAAATCGACTTTACAAGAGAAAGTCGATGTTTGTTATCAATTATTTTACCTGAATATATTTTTCACCAAGTATGCTTTTGACTTCGTAAGCATCTTGCGGTAATTTTTTCTGTATAAATTCGTCTACCCCATCTTTTTCGATTGAAAAGTATTCTTCAATTTCACGTGAAAATAATAACCTTTCCTGTTGCAGTAATGGTTCTAAGTCGGAAAGTTTCTTTGATTTTAACGTTTCACCTGGTAGTAATTGTTGAAGTGCATTCGTGTAATCTTCTAAAGTTAGTGCACCAACAATCCGAACCCCTTTTTGTTCTTTGTTGACCATGACGATTGTTGGGAATCCGCGAACACCTAACTCACGCACAAGTTGAAAGTCTTCGTGTAATGAAGTATTTGCTTCAGGAAGCATTGATTGATGAACAATTTCTTCTCCGTTAAGTCCAACCTGATTGACAAGATCGATCAATATATCATCTTGTGCAATGTTTTGATTGAAAGCGAAAAGTTCTTCTCGAGCACGGCGTAAAAATGTATTGGCCAGTTCAGGACTTTTTTCTTGAATGACTTTATAAACGCGAGATGGAATAAAAGAGGATTCGATTGGATTATCGTACCAAACCGTCCCGTCGATTGGCATGCGCGAATGTTCGCCAACTTCTCTCCAGTGACCCGCAACATCCGCAGGACTAGAAATGCCGTTGCTTACGTCTGCGAAGCCATCCCATTTTTCAAGTAGGCCCCCCATTAACGTATGCATATTAAAGTATTGCCCGTATTGATCGACAAACTTCCGAAGAACTGGTTCTAATGCCCAGCAATGCGAACAAATTGGATCAGTTACATAATAAAGCTCGACTGATTTTTTCCGTGCTGAAAAATCGATGAACTCCATTGTATTGGCATTGTCTTCAGCTGGACCACAGACGCCTGTTTCTAAATCACAAATCATATTATTCTTTGATTCCATATTAATTCCTCTTTTCATTATTTATGGTTGGCTAAATCTATTTCTATATGTTGTTGCGCCCACGCTTGTATTGGTTGTAAAGCCGAGGCTAGTTGCTGTCCTTTTTCGGATAGATGATAAGTTATTGTGATGGGCGTTCCTTTTGACACCTTTTTTTCGACCAAGTCATACGCTGCAAGTTCGGTCAATTTCAACGAAAGCGACCGGGGCGTTATAGCATTCAGATCGCGCTTCATGTCTGAAAAGTGAGCGGTATAGTCGGAACAATTCGATAAATAATGAATGATAAGTCCGTTCCACCGTCTTCCTAATATCTCAAAGCAAGATTCTAAATAGGGACATACTTTAATAGTGACCACCTCCAACGATTAATTTAAGTATACACAGGTATACAAAGTATATCAAATATAAATATTATACCACCAATAATAGTCATTCAAACAAAAAAATCTAGTCTAACTGTTTGATCAACAGTTAGACTAGACTAGATTCATTTATTTAGTTGCGTACAAGATAATCAAACGCACTCAAAGCAGCTGTTGCACCTGACCCCATAGAAATAATGATTTGTTTGTGGGCACTATCCGAGCAATCTCCTGCCGCAAATACGCCAGGGACATTTGTTGCACCGCGTTTATCGGCAACAATCTCACCGAATTTATTGCGTTCAACTGAGTCGCCTAACCAGTCTGTATTTGGTACAAGACCGATTTGGATAAATATACCCGATATTTCGATATGATGTTCTTCGTTTGTTTCACGGTCAATATACGTCACACCATTCACACTATCCGTACCCGTAATTTCTTTCGTTTGAACATTTTTCAAAACAGTGACGTTTGGCAGGCTGTGAAGACGATCTTGTAGTACAGAATCGGCTTTCAACTCAGACGCAAACTCAAGAACAGTCACATGTTTTACAATTCCAGCAAGGTCAATCGCTGCTTCAATACCAGAGTTACCGCCACCAACGACAGCAATATCTTTGCCTTCAAACAACGGCCCATCACAGTGCGGACAGTATGCGACGCCTTTGTTTCTAAATTCAGCTTCGCCAGGGACGCCAATATCTCTCCAACGTGCACCTGTTGATAGAATAACGGATTTACTCTTTAAAACAGCACCGTTTTCCAATTCGATTTCAATCATGTCATTCTTTTCCAAACGTTTCGCACGCTGTAAGTTCATCACATCGACGTCATACTCTTTCACGTGTTCTTCTAGGTTTGCAGCCAATTTAGGACCTTCCGTGCGATTCACACTGATAAAGTTTTCAATTGTAGCTGTATCTAAAATCTGTCCACCAAAACGATCTGCAACAATTCCTGTACGGATGCCTTTACGTGCTGCATAAATTGCCGCACTTGCACCTGCAGGTCCTCCGCCGACAACGAGGACGTCATATGGTTCTTTATTTTCAAATTCCGAAGCATCTGGCGCACTTCCCATTTTAGCTAGGATTTCTGCCAGTGATATACGACCACCTGAGAATTCTTCGCCATTTAAAAATACTGTTGGAACAGCCATGATCTTTTTACTTTCGACTTCTTCTTTAAATGCCGCCCCATCAATCATCGTATGCGTAATGTTTGGGTTAAGAACACTCATCACGTTAAGTGCTTGGACAACTTCAGGACAGTTTTGACAGCTTAAGCTGATGTATGATTCAAAATGATATTCGCCTTCAAGATTTTTCACTTGGTCGATAAGATTTTGATCGACTTTCGGAGCGCGACCACTTACTTGTAACAAAGCAAGTACTAATGATGTAAATTCATGTCCGAGTGGAATTCCAGCAAAAGTGACGCCGGTATCCTCGCCGATACGGTTTACACTAAAACTTGGTGTTCTTTCTAATTCAGTTTTTTCAACTTTAATGCGTGGTGACATGCTGGATAACTCGTCCATTAATCCGTTCATGACATTCGAAACATTATCAGATCCCGTGCTAACTTTTAGCAGCACATCGTTCTCCATCATTTCAAGATACTGGGCTAATTGTGCTTTTATATCTGGTTCTAACAAGATTTATCATACTCCTTAACTATTCTTCAACATATATATTTCGGCGAGATTGCGCCAGATTTTGAATTCATTTTCCAACTCAAAATCTGAAGCATCCCCCGAAGGGCTTTAAAAAAATAGCGGAGTCACCCCCGCTATTCCAAATTAAATTTTACCTACTAGGTCAAGGCTTGGCTTAAGTGTTGCTGAGCCTTCTTCCCATTTCGCTGGGCAAACCTCGCCTGGATTGTTACGAACATATTGAGCTGCTTTAACTTTTCCTACAAGCGTGCTTGCGTCACGACCGATGCCATCCGCATTGATTTCTGCTGCTTGGATTACACCATCTGGATCAATGATGAACGTACCGCGTTGTGCAAGACCTGATTCTTCATCCAACACATCGAAGTTACGTGAAATTCTTTGTGAAGGGTCACCAATCATGATATAACGAATGCTGCTGATCGCGTCTGAATGGTCGTGCCATGCTTTATGTGTAAAGTGCGTGTCTGTTGAAACAGAATACACTTCTACGCCTAGCTCTTTTAATGTTGCATATTGATTTTGAAGGTCTTCAAGTTCAGTTGGGCAAACGAATGTAAAGTCTGCTGGATAGAAGCAAACAACGCTCCACTGACCTTTCATATTTTCATCTGTAACGTCGATGAACTCCCCGTTACCCGCATTGTAAGCTGAAGCTTTGAATGCTTCTACTGTTTTACCGATTTGTGACATAGATAAATTCCTCCTAAAGATATTTTATTACAGTTAGTTTAGGCTAGATAATCAAAACCTAAACCGAAGTAATAATTAAATTACTACCGCCAAACGATAATAATTCTAATTAAGTACTAATTATCATATAAGTGTTGCTGTTTGTCAACCATAACACTTCGACTCACCGTCGTGGCGCTCACTACAACTAAGAAACCCTTAACCTAATTCTATCCTTACAGCTCAAAAAATAAAGAGTTATGCTTTACAATACATCATTCAATTCTCGTTTGACGTATCAAGTTTCTCAATTAATGAATATTCCGATGAGTTAGATAACCATTAACTGTTAAAAGCAACAAGTACATAAAGTTCTTGTTTTAAATGATTGAGTCACTTAAGCAACATCCTTGGTGATATTTAACAAATAAATCGCATGATAGAAAAGCTTAGTAAGTATACTAACTTAGCAATGTTCTGTCGCTTTTATCCATTCAAAAACACCTCCATAAATGTCCTTTTCCAACGGGACATTTATGGAGGTGTTTAATGTTACCTTAGTATTTACTTCGTTTTATTCGCAATTTCGATGGCACGATTTGTACCTTTGACTGCTTCATCAAGTGCTTTTTGCGGATCTTTCCCTTGATAAAGTTCCTCCAACGCCGTGACAACTTGCTGACGGGATTCCGGAAATACAGAAATCAGTGCGCCTTGGGTCGCAAGTCCCGGCACAGTATCTTGGAGCTGATCAACTGTTACTTTGATTTGAGGTGTTTCATCCCACGCCTTTTTCACACTTTCTTCTTCATAAGCAGCTGGATTGATGGCAAAGTATCCAGTTTCAAGATGCCACTTGGCTTGAATTTCCGGCGTTGTTAAGTATTTCATAAACTCCCAAGCTGCTTCTTGTTCTTTTTCAGCAATCCCTTTAGACATCCAAAGCGATGCCCCACCGATGACTACGCCATTGCGATCAACATCGTCTGCGTATGGAATATAAGCAACCCCTACTTCAAATGGGGAATTTGCAATCATATCTGCAACGCCGGCAGATGAATCCAAATACATCGCCACTTTCTCTGTTGAGAATGCAGCACGAATGTCGTCCCAATTCGTTCCAAAGTTTCCGAACGTCCCCGCTTTATTCATCGTGTCTAAGAAGTTAAAAACTTTCAATCCTTCTTTTCCATTAAAAAGCGCTTCTGTCGCATCGCCCGAACGACCATTGTCTTCGTTCACGTAAAGCCCGCCTTGTGTCGCAACGAGTTGTTCAAAGAACCAGCCATAAGTTAATATTGAAAATCCAGCCATCGTATCTGTCTTTAATTTCGCTGCTGCATCGATTACTTCTTGGAATGTCTCAGGTGCCTTTTTAGGATCAAGTCCCGCTTCTTTAAAAGCATCCTTATTATAAATCATGACAGGTGTTGAGGAGTTAAATGGCATAGAATAAAGCTCACCATCCACTTTATAATAATTTAAAATGTTTTCCTCCAGTTGTGATAAATCATAGTCGTATTTATCGATAAATGTGTTCATTGGCTCGACAAAGCCACTATCAATCATATATTTCGTCCCGACTTCAAAAACTTGTGTTATAGCCGGTGCATCTTTCGTTCCACCAACACTTCGCAACTTCGTTAATGATTCTTCATATGTCCCTTGGAATTCTGCGTTTACCGTATACTTATCCTGCGATTCGTTAAAACCATTCACAATTGAATCCAATGATTCCTGGCCTGAACCAGACATCGCGTGCCAAAATTCAATTTCAACTTTACCATCATCACTTTTCTCATCGTCAGTTGCATCTGTGTCCGGTTTCTCCTCTTCTTTTGAACTATCACTATTAGTACAAGCAGCAAGAGCAACTAAACTAAACATTAAGAGTAACAATAGAGAAAACCTCAATATTTTCTTCATTCTTCCGACACCCCTTAGTAGTTTTTTTACTTTAATGCACCTTGCGAAAGACCCTTTTGCAACTGCTTCTGCCCAATAAAAAGCAATAGCAGCGTTGGAATAATAACAACGATAACCCCGGCCATGACCACCCCCCAATCTGTTGCAGTTTCTTGTGATTGCAACTGTTTCAAGCCAATTTGAACCGTTCGGACAGAACTATTCGTCGTGATGAGTAGTGGCCATAGGTACATATTCCAAGTTGTTAAGAAACCATAAGCGCCCAATGTAACAAGGCTTGTTTTGGAAACTGGCAAAATGACGCGCCAGAAAAAAGCAAACCTACTTAATCCCGCGATTCTCGAAGCTTCGTGTAACTCATTCGGAATCGTTTTAAAATGTTGGCGCAAAAGAAAAGTTCCAAATGCAAGGGCGAAAAACGGAAACGTAAGTCCCTGATACGTATTGAGCCAATCCAACTTTTGAATAATAAAGAAGTTCGGAATCATCGTCGCTTCCCATGGAATCATCATTGTTGATATGAATAAATAGAACACAAAGTTGCTTCCCCTAAATGGAAGAAAAACGAAAGCATAAGCGGCTAGACTACAAACAATGAGCTGACCTACCATTACCCCCCCTGAAACGATGAAGCTATTCAATAAATACTTCATTAAAGGTAAGCGATCAAACACTTTAATATAGTTATCTAATCGGAGTGCACTCGGTAAGAAATTGCCTTGCATAACTTCTGATCCTGTCATAAAGGAAATCAGGAAAGCGTACAGAACCGGAAAAAACACGAAAAACGAAGTCGTTATTAAAAGAAAGTACAATCCTATCTTTTTCAGTCGACTCATTGTCATTGATAATGCACCTTCTTTTCTCCTAATTTAAATTGTAGAATTGTTACAATTAAAATGACAATGAAGAGAAAGACCGCCTGGGCACTTGCCGTACCAAATTGATAGTTAATAAACGCCTCACGATAAATAGAGTAAACAATTAAGTTCGTCGATTGAGACGGTCCACCTTTCGTTAAAATATCAATTTGACCAAAAGATTGAAATGCATTAATGAGCGAAATCGTAATAATAAAGAACAGCGTTGGCGACAGCATCGGAATCGTGATTCTCCGTAGTCTGTGAAAATAACCCGCACCGTCAATACGCGCACTCTCATAAAGATGCTCGTCGATATTTTGTAAACCGCCAAGCAATATTAAAAAGGAAAAGCCAATATTCATCCACACAGTAGACATCGAAACAGATAGTAAAGCCCATTCCGGATCAAGTAACCACTGAACTTGAGGTAAATTTACGATGCTTAACAATCGGTTAAACATCCCAACGCTCGGATGAAATAGAAAAAGCCAGATAACCGATGAGGCCGCGACAGATATACCCATAGTCGATGAATAAATTGTCCGGAAAAAGCCGATTCCCCGCAACTTTTCATTCGCCATTAGCGCTAATGACAGTGCAATGATAATGCCAATGGGTACTGTATATAAAACAAACAGCACCGTTGCCTTCATACTATTTAAAAACTCTGAGGACTGGAGTAAATAACTATAGTTTTCAAAGCCAACGTTTAAAGCCGCATTTCCAGTCTGATCAGTTAAGTAGAAACTTAAATAAATCGTTCGAAACATCGGATAAAAGACGAAGACTGAAAATAAGATAACAGAAGGCAATAAATAAAGTATCGCGGTTCTACCATTAATTGTTCTTCTCCATAGTCCGACTTTTGGAATCATAAAAGCACCTCTTTATGTAATACAAAACTACCTATATTTGTCGGCTTTTTAATCAACTGTTCCGTATCACCACTGAAGATGCAAAGCGATGCGAAATCAAGTTCAAGCGGAACCGTGTCACCTATTTCAATATGCCATTGACCACTCCACTTCACCAACCACTCAGCGTTATTAATCATGAAAGAAAAGATGGTTTCATTCCCCAAAACTTCAACATTCGTTACGTTCACATAAATCCTTTGCGCCTCTACTGTTTCTTTTTTCGCAATACGTAAATGTTCTGGACGAATTCCTACAATCAGTGAGTGATCCGCCAAATCTATGCGCTCGATTGTCGGAACCGGCAAACGAATCGTTTCTCCAATGACCAACTCAGATGTCTCCTGGTCAATTCTCGCATCTGCTAGATTCATAGCGGGTGCTCCGATAAATGTCGCAACGAATGGGTTGGCCGGATTATTATATATGTCGATGGGTTTTCCAATTTGCTGGATTTTACCTTCATGTAAAATCATAATCCGATCTCCCATTGTCATTGCCTCGACTTGATCATGGGTTACGTAAATCATCGTAATATTAAGCTCTCGCTGGATACGTCTGATTTCTGAGCGCATCTGCGTGCGCAATTTCGCGTCTAAGTTAGAAAGCGGTTCATCCATTAAACAAATAGGCGCTTCACTAACAATGGCCCTAGCTAATGCAACACGCTGTCGCTGCCCACCCGATAATTCTCTAGGCTTTCTTTTTAAGAAATCAGATAAACCAAGCATGGCCGCAACATCTTTCACACGTTGCTGTTGAACATTCTTTTTTATCTTTTTAACATTGAGTCCAAAGGCGATATTTTGCTCAACCGTCAAATGCGGATAGAGGGCATAGTTTTGAAAGACCATGGACAGTTCACGTTTACTCGGTGGAAAATGATTGGCTATGTCGTCACCAATTTTAAGTGTTCCACTCGTGATTTCTTCCAATCCTGCAATCATCCGGAGCATCGTACTCTTACCGCATCCCGATGGTCCGACAAGAACAAAAAACTCGCCAGGTTCAATCGTGACGTTAATATTCGAAATGACATTAACCTGTTTATCATAGGATTTCGATAGATCAATCAATTCTACTCTCTTCATCTTTCACACTCCTCTTCTAGTTGCAATTTTTCCATATTTTATAATACTCTGTTAAACTTGTTCGTGAACGAGCCCGCAATTCCCTTCTATTTATGAAATTTTACAATTACTTAACATTTAACATTACTATTTATGAAGGAAGGAGATTTAGATGATAAAAAAGTTTATTTTAATTACGCTCATATTTATACTAGGAGGTTGTTCAATGAAAACTGTAGAACGGGCATCCCTTCCTGGAAATGATTTTCTTATCATCGCTCATCGCGGCGCATCTGCTTACGCGCCGGATCACACATTTCCATCTTATGAACTTGCGGTAGCAATGGGCGCAGACTACATTGAAATTGATTTACACATGACAAGAGATAGACAACTCGTCGCTTTTCATGACAGATCAATCATCTTAGAAGGAGAAGAACATGCAATTGCCAACTTAACACTCAAGGAACTTCAAAACTTTTTACCTGGTAGAATTTTTAATGAGCAGCTACCCGTCATGGCATCGAAATCCTTCGAATCACTATTCGTACCCACACTCGAAGATATTTTCTTACATTTTAAAGATCAAGTGAATTACTATATTGAAATTAAATCGCCAACAGCTACACCTGGTATTGAAAAAGAACTTATTCATCAACTTGAGTCATATCAGTTACTAAATAGATCTGATCGGTTTCCGAAAGTAATTATTCAATCTTACAATGCGGATAGCCTAAAAAAAGTGTTTGAATTAGCACCATCGATCCCTCTCGTTAAACTTTATAGTCAAGATACAACTTCTATTTCCAAAGGCGAAATTCGCGACTTAGAAAAGTATGCATCAGGGGTCGGGGTAAATCATAGCCTAGTTACGATTGACTTTGTCAACCGATTACATGATAAAGGGCTCGCAATTCACCCGTTCGTCGTAAACGACGCAGACGATATTCAAGCACTTTTGAATATGGGCGCTGATGGTATATTCACCGATAAACCGGATATTGCTGCGAAAGTGAAAAGAAGTCATCTTCGTGAACCTACCAAACCATAATGACTTTATCATTATTAGTAGACAGATTATTTAAAAATATTGCTGATTTACACTCACTTGGATATGATTGTTAAAAGGGGAGGAGAATACCAATGACTAGTGATAATGAAGGTTTATTTAATAGAGATAATCAAATTGATTTAAAGACGAAAATGGATAGAAAAGATGGAGAACCTACTCCAGCTTTCAAAGGAGCTTCTTTGGCAGCATTGCTAATAGGCGTCTCAGCTTATCTCATCGGTTTGTTCAATGCAGCGATGGAACTGAATGAAAAAGGGTATTATTTTGCGATTCTAATATTCGGACTCTATGCATCTGTATCTTTACAAAAAGCGGTCAGAGACAAAGATGAAGGTATACCCGTTACGAATATTTACTATGGTATTAGCTGGTTTGCACTAATGATAGCAATTTTATTAATGGGCATCGGTTTATACAACGCGGGCAGTATTAGTTTAAGCGAAAAAGGATTTTACGGCATGGCTTATGTTCTAAGTATATTTGCTGCGATAACAGTTCAGAAGAATGTTAGAGATACCCAGATAGCTAGAGACAGAGATTAAGTTGCGATTAAGTTGCTTCTTTTCTCGTTAAACAATATATATCCCCTTATAAATCTATACAGGGGTATAGATTTAGGCTTCCCCGTATATCGGGTTTATACAATTATCCAATCAGACACTATTAACACATAGTGAATAATTGATACCGAAAAATGTTTTATATTATAGAATTATAACGTATAGTATGAAGATATTTATTTTTAAAAAGGAGGAAGGCATGGGAATAGCCCTTATTGTATCAATGATTTTCGTGGTCATTGTTTTAGCTATCGGAGTTATTTTGACAATATCCGCTGCTAATTCTATGAATAAAAATTACAGTAGTGAAAAAAGCCTTTCTAATATGCTGTGGATTTATGTTTTATCAATCCCATTTATTGTTATAGTGACACTTATAGCTATATTTATATTTTACTAACAACAGAGGCCGGTTCCGAACCAGTGAAAAAGCACATGTTTTTATCGAGTCTTAGGGGAAAAACACTGTGACCAAAGTCAAATTGCTGTTTGCCATCTGACAAACAATTAATCACTTTTTCTGGTCCAATAACCCAACCAATGCGTAATCCGAAAGAATTAATGTATACAACATTTTCATTATCGTCCATTGAATGACGTCAAATTATTAGGATCATCCTTTATTATGGGAATACCGTACTTTGACGATAATTCCAATATTCTCTTACGACGTTCCAAAGACATTTTTGTGCCAGTAGGATTTTGATAGACAGGACAGAAAAAGCGACACTCCCGCGGGAAAGCGATAAAGCCCAGACCCTGGACTGAGCGCAGCGTGGGAAGGGAGCTGTTCTGGCGGTTTTTGATTCTTTTGGACAGCCCCTAACTATTTATTTCAATGCATTCCAAAAGCCTGTGCCAATAACTCTATTCCTTCGATTCGATTATCAGCCCCGAAGAAATTAGGAATAATCGTAACCTCATCTGCCTCATACAACTCAGCTACCCGTTTAATTTCCTCACCGACCTGCTCCGCGTCTCCAATAATCATACGCTTTCGGTTTTTTATGACTGTTTCTTTTTCAACAGAACTAAATCCCCGTTTTATTGCGGTTTGCACGGATGGATAATAAGGTGGTGGGTTGTCAGATTCAACAAATAATAACCATAAGTCAAATGCCTTTGCGAGTTCCTCTGCTTTTTCAGCTGTTTCCGCGACAATCGCAAAAACTGCAATCATGACTCTTGGTTTATCCAGTACTAATGAAGGCTCAAAATGTTTTCGGTAAAGGGCTACGGCATCTAAACCTTCCGAAGATGGTTTAGCGAAATGCGCAAATGCATACGCAGTCCCATTAGCAGCAGCAATTTTAGCGCTGCCCGTACCAGTTCCCAACATCCACATTTCAGGCACAGTCTCTATGACCGGCGTCGCAATCAAGCGATTGAATCGGTGATCTTCCGAAGTACCATCAGTTAAAAATTTATAGACATCCTGTACTTGCTGTTCATAGGATAATTGTTTTCCCTTTGTTTCATTTAACGCGCGATTCACGATTCGGTAGCTAGGTGATCTACCTATTCCAAGGTCAATTCGATTCGGGTGAAGCGCTTCAAGCGTGCGAAAGTTTTCCGCCACTTTATAAGGACTGTAATGTGGAAGCATGACGCCGCCAGAACCAATTCGTATGCGCTTCGTCGATGCAGCTAAATGCATCATCAGCATCTCCGGGCTACTGCCTGCGACAGATAATACATGATGATGTTCTGCTACCCAAAATCGATGGTAACCCAGTTCTTCCGCACGCTTCACCAATTCTGTTGTTTCCAGTAACGCTTGCCGCGCATTCGATCCCTCATCTATTGGTGAATAATCAAGTATATTTAATAATGTAGCCAATATGATAACTCCTTATAAAATGATCGTTGCATGATACTTATTCACCAGTTTTAGCGAAGCGTTCAATCCTAGATCCAATTTCATCGCGAACACGTTCGAAGAATGCCCACTTTTCCTCATCCGTTCCTTCTGCTTTGGCAGGGTCATCAAAGCCCCAATGAGCACGTTTGACATGAGGTGGTGTCATCGGGCACTTATCCGCTGCATCTCCACATAACGTTACAACAAAATCAGCATGATTCAAGATTTCAGTATCAATAATATCCGAAGTTTGATCCGTAATATCGACTCCAGCCTCCTCCATTACTTTCACAGCACTTGGATTAACGCCATGCGCTTCAATTCCTGCACTGTAAACTTCCCATTCTTCACCAAGATATTTTTTGCCCCAACCTTCAGCCATTTGGCTACGACATGAGTTACCCGTACATAAGAAATATAATGTTTTTTTCGACATATTGAAAAGCTCCTTTTAAGTGTTTTTATCAGCTAGAATAATTCCACCTTAGTGTAGGAAGGTAAGCCATACATAAAGTCCGATGAGCGTGATCAAGAGTGTAGGAATTGTTAAGATGATGCCGACTTTAAAATAGGTTCCCCACGATATTTTTACACCTTTTTGAGACAAAACATGCAACCATAATAACGTCGCTAAAGATCCTATTGGCGTGATTTTCGGCCCTAAATCTGATCCAATGACATTCGCATATATCAAAGCTTCGCGAATCGGTTCTGTTGTATTCGTTTCTGATATTGCAAGGGCGTTAATCATTACAGTCGGCATATTATTCATAATGGATGATAATAGCGCCGCAATAAAGCCCATTGAAATCGTTGCAACAAAAAGTCCTTGATTGGCCGCCATTTGAATCACATCTGCCAAGACACTTGTCAACCCTGCATTACGGAGTCCATAAACGACCACGTACATCCCAATTGAAAAGAATACAATTGCCCATGGTGCCCCTTTAAGTACTTGCTTCGTGTGGACGGCAGGACTTCTTTGTGCCATAAGCATAAAGAATATGGCTGTAATTCCAGCAATAATAGAAACCGGCAATCCTGTGAATCCACTCGTGAAATACCCTACGAGTAATATACTTAAAATCACCCATGCCAGGCGAAACAACTTGATGTCTTTAATCGCATCCTTGGGTTCTTTTAAATCTGAGACTTCATAGTTTTTGGGAATACTCTTACGGAAAAATAGCAACAATACTAAAATACTTGCGACTAGCGCAAACAAATTCGGTACAATCATCCTAGAGGCATACTCAACAAATCCTATGCCAAAAAAGTCTGCCGACACAATATTAACCAAGTTACTTACGACTAATGGTAACGAAGTGGTATCTGCTATAAATCCACTGGCAATAATAAATGGAAAAATCATCTTCTCATTGAAATTCAAATTTCGTACCATGGCCAACACAATCGGTGTCAGTATGAGTGCAGCACCATCGTTAGCAAATAAAGCCGCTACGATAGCCCCTAAAAGACTGACGTAAACAAACATGCGTAGTCCGCTACCTTTAGCCAATCTCGCCATATGTAGCGCAGACCACTCGAAGAACCCAATTTCATCTAAGATGAGTGAAATAATTATAATAGCAATAAAAGCCAGTGTAGCATTCCAGACAATCCCTGTAACATCGATCACGTCTTGAAAATTAACGACGCCTACTAATAAAGCGACCACCGCACCAATACAAGCCGACCAACCAATCGATAAATTTTTAGGTTGCCAAATAACAAAAATAAGCGTAACAATGAAAATCAATGATGCGGTAATAACTGAAACCAAAATTCCTTCTCCTCCTTATTGACAACAAACACGAAGTCCTTGTGCCTCCAGTTCAGTGATTGACTCATTCTGCTCTGGAAGATGCTCAAGGATACTTTTAATGAATGGATAGTCTCCATGATTTTCATTTATCGAGAAGAAAATCCATTGCCCTCTGCGTTCTTCTTTTACTAATTCAATATCTCTAAGTTTACGTAAGTGCTGACTGATTGCCGGCTGACTCATCTTAAAAATTTCAACAAATTCACATACACAACATTCATGTGACTTGAGTAACTTCATCATTGTCAATCGCGTAGGATCGCCAAGCAACTTTAATAGTTGTGAGGCCCGTTGCAAATCAATTGTTGTTTTAATCATAAATGATCCCTCCATTCCTCCATCATCATATAACCATATGCTTATATACACAAGTGGAATTAACTTTCCTATCCTCCAATCATTTTATTGATCACTTATCAAAACTTTTTAAGTACCTAGTCCGTCAAATAATTAGTACATGTTCGCGACATGTTGAAATTTAGAAAAGGTGAATAGTTTGTCATGACAAAAAAAGAAAAATTTAAACTCGTAGAAAAATTTATTCTTGAAAATCGGGAAGCGCATTATCGCCTAGCATACAGCTACGTTAGAAATAAAGACACCGCGCTCGACATTGTACAAGAGTCTATATTAAAAGCGCTCAACTCTATTGATCGTCTTGACGAAATCGCTTATATGAAAACGTGGTTTTATCGAATCATCGTCAACACATCCATTGATTTTATTCGAAAACATCAACGAGTCACGGTAATGGATGATGAGATTCTAAGTGTGCATTTGCCACAGTTAGAAGATGAAATGACCGATATGGATTTGCAAGACGCGATTGACCAACTACCTTCAACAGATAAAACACTTATTATTCTTCGTTTTTTTGAGGATTTAAAAATTGAAGAAATAGCTGCGATAACTGATGAGAATATCAATACGACTAAAACAAGGTTGTATAGGGCCTTAAAAAGACTACGCATTGAAGTTGGAGAGGATTTTAGATTATGAAAAAGTTGAACAAGTTAAAAAAAGATTATGAAGCGATAGAAATTCCGTCAGAGTTGGAAGACGTCGTAAAGGATTCAATTCGACAGGCAACAGCAACTAAGAAAAAACGTCCCTTCCTAAAACAATGGTCGATTGGCGCCGCTGCGGCAGCTGCATTGTTTATCGGTAGCATCAACATGAGCCCAGCTATGGCACAATCGATGGTGAATATTCCCGTATTAGGCGCCATTGTAGAAGTTTTGACTGTTCAAAAGTTGACCTTGGATGAAAAGACATATCAAGCCGATCTTGCCACCCCAGCAATTGAGGGTCTGGAGAATGAAGAACTACAAGCTTCATTAAATGAAAAGTATATTGAAGAAAACAAAACCCAATTCGAGCAATTCGAAGAAGAAGTTGATGAAATGAAAAAAGCAGGAGGCGGTCACCTTGGAATTGATACCGGCTACGAAGTCATGACAGAAACCGACCGTATTCTATCGATTGCACGTTTCAAGGTAAATACCGCGGGCTCCTCTTCAACAACTATGAAGTACGACACAATCGATAAACAGGAAAATATATTAATCACATTACCAATTCTATTCAAAGATGATCAATATATCGATGTCATTAGTTCATATATAGTAGGTGAAATGAAACGGCAGATGGCGGAAGATGAAGAGGTTTCTTATTTCTTAGATGATCCTTTTACAGATAACTTCGAAGGCATTAAATCCTATCAAAACTTCTATATTACTTCGAATCATAAGCTAGTGATTTCATTCGACAAATATGAAGTGGCGCCTGGTAGCATGGGGGTTGTAACGTTCGAGATCCCGTCGGAAATCCTAAGTGATTTATTGGTAAGTAACACCTATATAAAATAATTTCATTACAATCCAAGTAGCAAACATAGTCATATGTCTGCTACTTCTACATAAGTAACATCCAAAATTACAGCAGGAGGATTTTATAATCATGAAAGTACGACAAAATATGAATCCCAAAAGAAGAATAAAATTAAAAGTAAAAGTTTTGATTGTTATATTGGTGGCGCTAATCCCTGCTTTTTTTACTGGTTTTGTTGTAGGGAAATCATATGCCGCCAATGAAAAAAATAGCCAGCAAGGTGTCATTGAAAAAGTAAAGCCTTCTATTAGCGAAGACAAAGAACGAGAAAATGTAAAGGAAGAACCTATAGAGCATCCAGGTTCTGAAGAAAACAAAAGCACCCAAGAAGATTCGACAGACGAGGTAGAAGTCCCCGTCAACCAAGAGAAGGAAAAAACTGAAACACTAGCAGAAAAGGAAGAAGAGCCCTTAGAAAAAGTCGTCTACTTAACTTTTGACGATGGCCCTAGTTTACTAACAGACCAATTTCTAGATGTATTAGACGAGCATGGTGTCAAAGCAACCTTTTTCATGCAAGGCAGTAACTTGAAAAAAGAGCATCTACAAGATAGCGTCAAGCGCGCAACAAAAGAAGGACATTATATCGGTGGCCATAGCATGACGCATGAATTCAATACATTATATAAGGAGTATCAGTTTGTACCTGAGATGAATGAAACATTAGCACTCATTCATGAGATTACAGGTACGAACCCAAATTTAGTTCGCCCACCTTATGGTTCTGCACCAGGATTGAAAAGCGAACAGATTCGCAACCAAATTGTAGACGCAGGCATGTATGTTTGGGATTGGACCATCGATTCGAGTGACTGGGCGTTAAAAGATAATCCAGCCCAAATTACAGAGAACATTAAAAAAGGAACAAATGCTGACACAGAAGTTGTGTTGATGCACGAAAAGCCACAAACCTTGGCAGCACTGCCGGAAATCATTAAGTTTTACAAAAAACAAGGCTATAAGTTCGTCGTCTACGATGAAGCCAATCATTTCTACCTAAACTTTCAGAATGATAAACGAATGTAAGTTTCTTGAATAGCTATCTAAAAAATCCACCCCTCACTGAACTGCGCCCTAAATTTCGGACAGTTTAATAAAAGACCGGCTGCTTTTTAGGCAGCTATAAGATGGCTTCGATATTCAATCGGAGTCATCTTTTTTAGATTCCATTGTCTTCTTGATTCGTTGTA